>CAYFSZ010000037.1:0-2118 GCA_964346085.1 uncultured Mageeibacillus sp.
CCATTAGCTGTTATCGATGCATACAAACGTAAAATGAAAAACATCGAAGATAATGATGGCCCTATTTTCTTAGAATTAGAAACATATCGTTTCAGCGGTCACTCTCCATCCGATGCTGACTCATACAGAACCGAAGAAGAAAAAGATGCATGGCGCGTTGTTGATCCAATCACAACATTCCCTAAAGAATTAGTTGATGCTGGCATCGTTACAGAAAAAGAAATCGCTGAAATCGATGAATACGCTGTTAAAAAAGTTACAGAAGCAGTTAAATTAGCAATCGACGATGAAATTTCACCACGTATGGACTTGAATGCAAATCCAAAAGCAATCGAAGAATTAATGTTCTCTGATGAAATTATCAAATCATTCTCTGATGCAAAACCAGATATGTTAGTGACAAAGGAAGAATTAGCTGAAAATGTTCGTGTTAAACAAATTTCACGTCGTGAACGCTATGCTTATGACAAAGATGGTAAAGCTTTATCCGCTAACAAGCGTTATCAATTCCGTGATGGTGTTTTCGAAGCAATCATCGACAAATTCTATGAAGATCCAACATTAATCGCTTATGGTGAAGACTTAAGAGACTGGGGTGGTGCTTATGCTTGCTATCGTGGTTTAACAGAAGCTGTTCCTTATCACAGATTCTTCAATTCACCAATTTCTGAAGCTGCTATCATCGCATCTGCTATCGGTTATGCAATGGCTGGTGGTCGTCCGATTGTTGAATTAATGTACTGCGACTTCTTAGGCCGTGCTGGTGACGAAGTTTTCAACCAATTACCAAAATGGCAAGCAATGTCTGGTGGTTACTTAAAAATGCCAGTTGTTATCCGTGTTTCCGTTGGTTCAAAATATGGTGCACAACACTCCCAAGACTGGACATCATTAGTTGCTCATATTCCAGGCATCAAAGTTGCATTCCCAGTTACACCATATGATGTAAAAGGTGTTTTAACAGCAGCTCTTGATGGAACAGATCCTGTTATCGTTTTCGAAAGCCAACGCTTATACGATGTTGGTGAACAATTCGTTGAATCAGGCGTTCCAACAGAAAAAATGGAAGATTACAAATTGGGCGAACCTGCAGTCCGTAAAGAAGGTTCCGATGTCACAATCTTAACAATCGGTGCAACATTATATCGTGCTTTAGATGCTGCAAAAGAAATGGAAGAAAAATACGGAATTTCAGCAGAAGTTATCGATGCAATCACATTAGTACCATTCAACTATGACAAAGTACTCGAATCTGTTAAGAAAACAGGAAAAATCATCATCGCTGCAGACGCAACAGAAAGAGGATCATTCTTAAACGACTTAGCTAGAAACATTCAAGACTTAGCTTTCGATTACTTAGATGCTCCTGTTCAAATCTTAGGCGCACGTAACTGGATCACACCTGCACACGAATTAGAAACAGATTACTTCCCACAAAAAGATTGGTTCATTGACTTGTATCATCAAAGAATTGCACCAATCGATGGATACACTCCAACCCAAAACTTCACTGATGGTGAAAGATTAAGACGTAGTAAATTAGGTGTTTAATATTCTATCCCTTTAAGCATATTACCCTATATGCGAAAAGCTACTCGAGTTATTTCTCGAGTAGCTTTTTTTATTCTTTAAGTCATCAATAATGCGGATACTAAATTATACGTAATCGAAAAATGCTCAATTATACACCCTTTTTCCTTTTTTGACTCATTGAAATTGTACTAAAAATATATAAAATATTAGATAAGTTAGTGCATAATGCACAATCAAAAAGGAGAAAGACTATGAAAAGATTATTAGCAGTACTATTGACGTTGATTATGGTGTTCGGTATTGTTGCTTGCGGTGCAGACAAGAATACAGAAAACTCTGATGAAACAAAAGAAGCAGGTGAAGCTGCAGCAGAACCTGAAGAAACTGGTGAATAATACTACCTGCTTCTAATACAATTTTCAGAATTTGTTCAAATAATTTTTGTGACATGAGAATTCTCCTTGAGCAATTTTCTTCAGTTTAAACTATTAATATGAATAGATTCAATCCGAGAAATTGGCTTTTTAGGTAGGAGAAGACAGCATTTTACTTCCAATACCAGTTTTTGCTGTATTCATAAGGGGT
>CAYFSZ010000037.1:2218-13510 GCA_964346085.1 uncultured Mageeibacillus sp.
CAATAGAAATCTCCAATTTCTTGAATATAAGGAAGACGATTTTTGACGTCCAAATTAGCAGAGATAAATAGCCATTTTGATTGTTTTTCTAAATCTAATTTAAAATTCAAGGTCTCTTTTGGCATTTTTAAAACTCCTATCCGAAGTCAATATATTGCAATTATAAGACAAGAAAGTTTAATGTGCAAAAAATATGGTTATGATATAGTGAACAAAAGAATAGAAAAAATTCGTTTTCATTGTGCAATAAGCATAAAAATATTACTGAATAATTGAACATTATGCTAATCACAGGAAAATTGATAGAAGCAAAATACTAGCATTGAGGAGGGATTATGGAAAGATTTATGTGGATTGCCAGAGTTAAAGAAGGTCAACTAGAAGAATATAAGAAACGCCATGATGAAATTTGGCCAGAAATGACAGAAGTCCTGAATGAAGCTGGTGTCCATAATTACACAATCTGGAATTATCAGGATAAAGTGATTGGTTATTATGAATGTGAATCAATTGAAAAAGCTGATTATGTACAGGGAAATAGTGAAGTTGTTGCTCGCTGGAATGAGTATATGAAAGATGTTATGGAAATGGAATTTGATCCTGTAACTGGCTCTCAAGTCAGATTAGATCAAGTTTTTTATCATGAATAGAAAGATAGGGGAATAGAAATGAAAAGTTCAATTAAAGAGGGTTACGAATTAGCGAAACAAATATATGCCGAGTACGGTGTTGATATAGACCAAGCAATTGAAAGAGCAAATGCGATTCCTATTTCTATGAATTGCTGGCAGGGTGACGATGTTATCGGATTTGATGGTTCAGATACATTGACTGGAGGTATTCAAGTAACAGGTAATTATCCTGGAAGAGCTACTAATGCAGAACAATTACGTGATGATATTGAGTTAGCGATTGCACAAATTCCTGGAACTGTAAAATTAAATTTACATGCAAGCTATGCTGAGAAAACAGATCCCGATAAAGATAGAGATGCTTATACCATCGAAGATTTCCAAGGTTGGGTTGATTGGGCGAACAAAAACGAGATTGGTTTAGACTTTAATCCAACGTTCTTCTCACATCCTAAAATGGATGGCGATTTTTCATTAACATCATTTGATGAAGAGACTAGAAAATTCTGGATTGAACATGGTAAGAGATGCCGTGAAATTGGCGCAGAATTTGCAAAACAAACAGGTAAAGATTGTGCGATTAATTATTGGATGCCTGACGGATACAAAGATATTTGCGTAGATACAGCAAAACGCCGTGAATTAATGATTGAATCGTTAGATGAAATTTTCAACGCAGATATTGATTCTGAAAATGTTTATTGTGCTTTAGAAAGTAAATTATTTGGCTTAGGCGTTGAAAGTCATACAGTTGCTAGTCATGAATTCTCATTGAGTTATGCTTTGACAAGAAATATTTTATACACATTAGATGCAGGACATTTCCATCCAACAGAAACAATCAGCTCGAAATTAACAGCATTGATGCCTTTCATGGAAAAAGTTTTACTTCATGTTAGTCGCGGAGTTCGTTGGGATAGTGATCATATTGTCACTTGGGATGATGAATTGCAAAACATCATGAATGAGATTGTTTGGAATCATTTAGAAAATCGTGTTTTGATTGGTCTTGACTATTTTGATGCAACACTAAATCGTATTGCTGCATGGGTTATTGGTGTCAGAAATACTCGAAAAGCAATTCTTAAAGCTTGTCTTGCTCCTGTACAGAATATGCGTGAAGCAGAGTATAGTGCAAATTACGGAAAACGATTAGCAATGTACGAACACAATAAAGAATTACCTTTTGGTTTAGTTTGGGATTATTACTGTGCAAAAGAAGAAAAACCATTAGGTTTAGATTTTATGCAAAATATTGAACAATATGAAAAAGATGTCTTATTAAAAAGATAAAAACTAATTATTGTAAAAAGGTAGAAATCAATTGATGGAGGCATTGATGTCAGAATATATTTTAGAGTTAAATGGTATAACCAAAATTTTCCCCGGGGTGCGTGCCTTGAATCAAGTTCATTTTAACTTGAAACCGGGAGAAATCCATGCCTTAATGGGCGAAAATGGTGCCGGGAAATCAACTTTTATTAAAGTGATTACCGGGGTTCATCAACCCGATGAAGGTACCATTTATTATAAAGGCGAACCAATCACATTTGACAATCCAGTCATGGCTCAGGAACACGGAATTGCAGCTATTTACCAACATGTAACCAGTTATCCTCACCTGAGCGTTGCTGAAAATATTTTCATGGGTCATGAAATTAAAAAAGCTGGATTTCTGCAATGGAAAGAAATGAACAAAAAAGCTGCTGAACTCTTAGAGCGCTTGCATGCTTATTTCAAACCAACTGATCTGATGAGTACATTGAGTGTCGCACAACAGCAATTAGTTGAAATAGCAAAAGCTTTATCAATGGATGCTGACATCATTATCATGGATGAGCCAACCGCTGCTTTGACGAAGTCTGAATCTGAAGAACTATATAAGATTACAGAAAAACTAAAATCAGAAGGCAAAGCAATCATTTTGATTTCTCATCGTCTTGAAGACATGTATCGTCTGGCTGATCGCGTCACAGTTTTCAGAGATGCGAATTACATAGGAACTTATGATGTTGAGGGATTGGCAGAGGCAAAATTGATAAATGCTATGGTTGGCAGAGACATTACAGATTTATTCCCAAAACCAATCATTACAAGGGGAGATGAATTACTTAGGGTTGAGAATTTTTCTAGAAGAGGATTTTTTGAGGATGTATCGTTCAATGTGCATGCAGGTGAAATCGTTGGATTAACAGGATTGGTTGGTGCAGGTAGAACAGAAGTTATTGAATCAATATTGGGTATTACTAGCCATCAAGAAGGAAAATTGTACTTTGAAGGAAAAGAAATTCAGATTTCTAATCCGCGTGATGCGCTAACAAATGGTATTGGCCATTTGACAGAAGATAGACAATTAACAGGATTAATTGTTAATTGGAGTATCGAGCAAAATATTACCTTAGCTGAAATGAACAAATTTTCGAACAAAGGCTTTATCGATACAAACAAAGAAAAAGAGGTAGCGAAAGAATTAGCGGAAAAAGTAGACGTCAAAGCGGTCGGTATCTTTGACTTAGTTCGTTCATTATCTGGTGGTAATCAGCAAAAAGTAGCTGTTGCCAAGGCACTTGCAAGTGATTTGAAATTATTGATCATGGATGAGCCAACCAAAGGTGTAGATATCGGTGCAAAAGCGGCTATTTATGAAATTATGGGTGAGCTAGCTGAAAGAGGAATGGGAATTATTGTTATCTCTTCAGAAATGCCTGAAATACTAGGCATGTCGGATCGTATCTATGTTATGTGTGAAGGTAGAGTTACTGGCGAGCTCATGGCAAAAGACGCAACACAAGAAGAAATCTTAAAGCTTTCGATGAAAAAGCATGATGTAAATCAAGATAGGTAGGAAGAACGTGGAAAAGATAAATACAAATCATGAAAAAGGGACGATTAAGAAAGTCCTGACTGCTTTGAGGGATTCAAGAGAAGCAAGCTTATTGTTAATTATCGTGATACTTTGCTTGTTAATTCAATTAGCAAGTGGAAATTTCTTATCAGTAAAAACATTTACCGATATGTTCAAAAATTATTCCACCACATTCACCCTTTCTCTTGGAATGATGAGCGTTTTGATTATCGGTGGTATTGATATTTCTGTTGCAGCGACAATGGCGTTTTCAGGAATGTGTGCTTCATTATTGATGCGAGATGGTGTGTACTCTAGTACATTTATCATGTTCTTAGTGAGTATAGTTATCGGCATCGCTTGTGGTACTTTGATAGGTGTGATTGTCAGCTATGGAGGAGTTATTCCAATCATTGCAACACTTGGATTTACCAATATTTACCGTGGTGCCACCTACATTGTCTCAGACAGCCAATGGGTATCTGCTTATCAATTCGATTCTGGATTCAAAGCATTTGCACAATCAAATAGTTTATCATTTGGACTTATTAACAACTTATTTTTTATTTCAGTTTTATGCTACATCTTGTTTTATATCATTATGAAATGGACCAAATTTGGTAGAAGAATATATGCGGTCGGTTCTAATCCTGAGGCAGCAACTATAAGTGGTATCAAAATCAGACGTGTTACTTGGATGGTTTATGCTATCGCAGGCGGTTTTTCAGGATTGACAGGAGCAATGTTTACAGCTCTATATGCTTCGGCTCAAAGTGATATGGGTGTAGGAATGGAGATGGATGCTATCGCCTCCTGTGTTATCGGCGGGGTATCATTAAGCGGAGGAACAGGAAGTGTTCCTGGTGTTTTCTTAGGTGCTCTAACGATGGCTATTATCTCAAAATCATTGCCAATGATTGGGGTTTCTCAATTCTGGCAAACAATGATTAAAGGAGCCATTATTTTAATTGCAATTATGATTAATGTGGTTGTTCAACGCGCAATGAAAAAGAGCGTCTTGAAAGAGAGGGAAATTTAATATGGCTAAAAATACAGGGAGAACATTAAAGATTAGAAAAGATGCCTCTTTAAAAGATTCTTTATTTCGTTGGGAAACACTGTTAATTATTTTGTTCCTAGCAGTGAATATAATGAATATTTCGGTGTCAAAGAATTATTTAAATGCGAATACCTTAATGACAGCCATCAGCACTTTCTTAGTTAGAGGTTTTATTGCATTACCTATGGCGTTCATTCTTCTAATGGGAGAAATTGATATCTCCGTTGGTTCCATTGTCGCATTATCAGCAACAGTTCTAGGTTATTCGTATAATGCAGGATTACCAATGGGGCTTGCGATTTTAGCTGGCCTAACAACAGGTTTATTATGTGGAATGTTTAACGGATTGATTTTAACACGTTTTACCGAATTAGCACCGATGATAGTTACGCTAGGAACCCAGACTTTGTATCGTGGTTTCGCAGAGATGATTTTAGAAGACAAAAGTGCAAGTAAATTACATGAATCAAAGTTTTTCTATAATCTATATTATGGTAAATTGTTAGGAATTCCATATATTCTGATTGTTTTCCTTGTGCTAGCAGTGATTTTTGGAATTATCGTACATAAAACTGTATTTGGAAGATACTTGTACGCAATCGGATCAAATCGTGAGGTAGCTAAATACTCAGGTATACCTGTTCAAAAAGTAAGATTTATAAGTTATGCAGTAATGGGATTAATTTGTGGAGTTGCAGGTATGTATTATGCTGCATGGATGGGAACCATTCGTTCGGATATCGCAGTTGGATATGAGTTAGAAGCTGTATCCATGGTTGTATTAGGAGGAATTTCAGCTGCAGGCGGAAAAGGAAATTTCCCAGGTACAATTATTTCCATCTTTACAGTTGGTCTATTAAAACATGGGTTAGGGTTAATTAATGTGAATTCACAAACAATCTTGATGATTTTAGGTATCATATTGATTACGGTTGTTATGATCCCTCAAATCAAAAACAATCGTAGAGTTCATCATCATAATCGAAAAAAGACACCTAAAACGCCCATTATCAGTAAATAAGTGTTCAAACGATTATCAATCGTTTTAAAATAAGAACGGAGGAAAGAACATGAAAAAGATTTTATCAGTTTTATTAGTTGTTGTGATGATGTTTGCTGTCGTAGCATGCGGAAGCAACAATCAAGCAAAAGAATCAGAAGCTCCAGCTGATACAGAAGCAGCTGCAGAAGAACCTGCTGATACAGAAGCAGCTGCAGAAGAACCTGCTGAATCAGAAGCAGCAGAAGAGCCTGCAGATGGCGATCAATCATATGCATTGATTACAAAATCCGCTGGTAACCCTTATATGGAAAGAATGGCTAGTGGTTTTGAAGAAGTTTTCGGAGAAGCTGGTTATGAAGCCATTATTAAACATCCTGCTGAAATCACAGCAGAAGCTCAAATTGCTTTGATCAACGAATTAGTTGCTCAAAATGTAAGTGGTATTGCTATCGCTGCAAATGATGTTGACGCATTACAAACTGCTTTAACACAAGCTATGGAACAAGGCATCAAAGTTGTATCTTTAGACTCAGCAGTAAATGCAGAAAGCCGTAACACACATATTCAACAAGCTGGTGTACCACAAGTTGCACAATCATTAGTTGATTCAGTTGCAGATTTAACAGGTGGTTCAGGAGACTGGGCAATCCTTTCCGCAACATCAACAGCAACTAACCAAAATGCTTGGATTGATGCAATGAAAGCGATTTTAGAAGATGGTCAATATGCTGACTTAAACTTAGTTGAAGTTGCATACGGTGATGATGAATTCCAAAAATCAGTAGACCAAACATTAGCATTAATCAACAATTATCCTGATCTCAAATTAATCTGTGCTCCTACAACAGTTGGCTTAGCTGCTGCTGCAAAAGTTATCACAGACGAAGGGTTACAAGGAAAAGTAATTATCACAGGTTTAGGCTTACCATCAGAGATGGCTGAGTTCATGGGTGAAGGCGATGTTGCTACACCATATATGTTCTTATGGAACCCAATTGATGTTGGTAAAGTTGCTGCTTATTCATTGATGGAAATGGCGAATGGCGAATTAACTGGTGCTATTGGTCAATCCTTCACGGCTGCAGACGGCGTAACATATGAAGTAACAGACGACGGTGCTGGTGGAACAGAAATTATCGTTGGCCCTCCATTCAAATTTGATGCTTCAAATATCGATGAATGGAAAGATGTTTATTAATATCTAAATAGATATATAAATTAAACAAAAATAACAAACATTGAATCAAGGGGAGAAATCCCCTTGATTTATAAATTGATGGAAAAGACAAGGGATATATATGAATACAAATTTGTTAGAAATGAAAAAATTTGCCGAATTCTCGAACGCAATCGGTCAACGCATAGATTATGTACAAGGAGGCGGAGGCAATACATCCTATAAAGTTGATGATCAAACCATGCTTATCAAAGCTTCAGGATATTACTTAACTCAAGTGAAAGAAAATGATGGATTTGCAATTTTGGATTATCCTAAAATTGTAGATTTCTTTTATTCAGACACAGCAAAAGAAGCAGAAGACATTGAAAAAGCAGGTTCAGAATTGGTCAAAGAATCAATACTAAAAGTCGAAGATTTACCTGAACTACGTCCATCTGTTGAATCTGGTTTCCATTCGATTCTAAGAAGATGGGTAGCTCACACACATAGTGTTTATTCAAACATTATCCTTTGTAGTGAAGAAGCAGAAAAATTGCTTAAAAATATCTTTGAAGGCGAAAAATATATTTATGTGCCTTATGTGAATCCAGGATCAAGATTGACATTAGAAATCGCACAACGAATGGAAGATTTTAAACAAGAACATGACGGTGAACTTCCAACAGTTATTTTTATGCAAAATCATGGCATCATTGTACACGCTGATGATATGCAAGAATGTTTTGATTTACATGAATCAATTAATGAACAAATTTGTCAGCATTTTGGAATCAGCAGTCAAGACTATCCAGATGTGAATGTGCAAAAACTATCAGAAAATGAATATATTTCTAGTACAGACTATTTGTCAGATTCATTAAAAACCAAAGAATATACGACAGAATCATTACTAACATATCCATTGTATCCTGACCAAATTGTTTATCTTAAAGAAATTCTAGGAGAAAAAGCAATCATTCAAGAAGACGGAAAATTATTATATAAAATGCCTTATAAACAGGCTATTCTCCTTGAAGAAGCATTAACTGCGATTGTGTATATTATGAATAATATCAAAGAACAAGGTTTGAAAATTCAATTTATGCATCAATCACAACAAAACTTTATTAATAACTGGGAAAGTGAAAAATATCGAAAAGAATTGGCGGAAAAATAATGAAAACAGTAGATGTACTTGCATTTGATTTAGGAGCATCCAATGGTAGAGCGATAGTCGGACGTTATGATGGTGAGAAAATAACAACGACAGAAGTCCATCGCTTTCCAAATAACTTTGACATTATCAATGAAATTGAGAGTTGGGATTTTGAAAACTTATTAGGGAATATCAAAATGGGTTTTCAAAAAGCGGTAGAACAAGGTTTTCAGCCAAAGAGTTTTGGAATTGATACTTGGGGTGTTGATTACGGTTTGCTCGATGATGAAGGAAATCTACTGTCTAATCCTAGAGCATATCGTGGTGCAAAAAATGAAGAAATGCACGATGCATGGGATAAGCTAGGCAAAAGAGAAATATTTGAACGTACTGGAATTGCAGCTTTGAATTTTAATACTCTTTATCAGTTGAACAAGCGTGTTTTAGAAAAAGATGAAGAACTACAAAATGCAAATGCTTTACTCTTAATGCCAGATTTAATTGGATATTGTTTAACAGGAGTAGCCTATTCCGAATATACGAATGTCACAACAACAAATCTTTTCCATGTCAAAAACAAAGATTGGGATTATGATTCTATTGATGGATTATCCATTCCGAGAAAGATTTTTACAGAAATAGATTATCCAGGACATGTACGCGGCTTGCTAAAAAAAGAAATCGCAGATGAATTAGGTGTTGAACAAATCCCACTAATCGCTGTTGGTACACATGACACAGCTTCTGCTGTTGCTGCTATTCCTTTACAAAAAGAGAATGTGTTTTGTTCAAGTGGAACATGGTCCTTGGTCGGTATTGAATCTGATGAAGCTATCGTTAATGACACTATGTA
Organism: uncultured Mageeibacillus sp.; assembly: GCA_964346085.1. Classification (GTDB taxonomy): domain Bacteria; phylum Bacillota; class Clostridia; order Saccharofermentanales; family DTU023; genus UBA5436. Next base: position 10,927 of record CAYFSZ010000037.1, read on the forward strand.
TGATTCAAATTTCTCGAATGAAGGTACAGTTCAAGTCGGTTTCCGTCCGCTGAAAAATATTATGGGGATGTGGATTATTCAAGAATGTAGAAGACAATGGGGAGAGCATATTCCTTGGAAAGAAATCGATCAAGAAGTCGAAAAAACAAAACCATTTCTCAGTGTCATTAATCCAAATTATGAAGAGTTTTTCTCGGCTGGAAATATGGTCGAGAAAATTCAAGCATATTGCAAAAGAACCAATCAATACGTTCCACAAACAATGGGTGAAATTTCCCGTGTAATTTTTGAATCACTTGCTCTTATGTATCGCAATGTTATTGAAACGATGGCGGAAATCAAAGGTGAAAAAATCAAAGGGCTAAATATTACCGGTGGAGGCATTCAAAATCTAATACTGAATCAGATGACAGCAGATTGTACTGGGATTCCGGTAGTTACTGGTCCAATAGAAGGTGCTGCACTTGGGAATATCATTGTACAGTTGATGGGATTAGAAGAAATTTCTGATATACAAACTGGCAGACAGATTATCAAGAAATCTGTTGATATGAAAGAATTTACTCAAAAAGACGAAGGAATTTGGGAACAACAATATCAAAAACTGCTAGATTTACTCGAACAAGATGAAAAAATGAAACAATAAGATTTCATTGTAGAAATTTGGAGATAAACCATGAAAAAAATTCAAGCGAAAAAAATCACTCATGAGAACTTTTCAGCATACGGAAAAATTGCATCTTTTACAGAACCAACCGGATTTTGCTTCACGGGAGAAATTCATCAATTTTTTCCAGATAGAGTCATTTTCGAGACGGCAAGAAATATTGCATTATCACCATTAACTGTCAAAAAAACAGAAAAAATGATAATTTCCCAAATGGAAATGCACAATACAACAGCAGAAGGCATGCTTTGCTTAAACGCTGATGTAGTGATTCATGTTGCACCTCCAACGGTAGGGCATCCTAATACTGATGATGCAGAGGCTTTTATTGTTCCAAAAGGAACAGCAGTACAAATTAACACAGGTGTTTGGCACTTAGCAGCTATACCAGTTGATCAAGAAGTAGCTCATATAATGATTCTACTTCCTGAAAGAATTTACGCCAATGATTGCCTAGTTGTTGACCTAAAAGAAGAAGAAAAATTCGAGATAGAACTGTAGGCTATTTCAACCCTAATAATCATAACGAAGGTTGAGGAAATTCTATTCAATGATTTCCCAGCCTTCTTTTTCGAGCATTTCGAGAGTATGTTCGCGTGACATTACACCGTCTTTCTCATAGACGGAAATCAAATCCAAAGATTTGACTTGATCAATATTTTCTTTTGTAAAGTCAATTTCAATAATTTCTGTCAAGTGATTTTCCTCTTCCTTAGCTGAGTAAGAAACACCTTCAACAGATTCATAAATCGGTTTTACTTGTTTTGTACTTGCTCTAAGGATTTCTTGTATATCGTCTGAAATATCGTCAAAATCGACAATATTTGTTTGGATGAGGTGGATTACTTCACCATTTTCTAGTTGATATTCCCTTGTGATAGACTGCTTATTTTTCTCTTGTTTGGCGATGATTTGATTTGGATTTTCAGCAGCTTTTTGGCATGAAATTAAACCCAGTAATAACACCGATATGAGAGCAAAAATACAAATTTCGTGCTTCTTATTCATGATTAATGACTCCAATAATTTAATGATATTTCATTTAATATTTGTTATTATATAAATAATTAAAGATAAAACAAATTGGAGAAAATGTATGAAAAAATCTGTATTTCAAATTTTATCTATTATTATGATTTTAAGTCTCCTCATCACCGCATGTGGATCGAAAGAAGAGATTATACCAGAAGAATCAATCACATCGATAGAAGAAACATCTAAACAAGAAGAAACATCACAAATCACTGAGACGACGGAAATTGCCCCGACCGAAACGGAAATGAAAACGCTTGAACTAGACTCGGATTTACAATCCAAGTTCCGCGGAACTCCAATCGAGGAGGAAATCAATCATCAACGGCCAATTGCTGTGATGATTGATAATCATCCAGATGCCAGAATGCAAGCCGGTTTTAGACAGGCAGATATGGTCTTCGAAATGATTGTAGAAGGCACATTTACGCGTTACATGATGTTGTTCCATTCGCAGGATGCAGAACGAGTTGGTCCGATTCGTTCCGCTAGAAAATATTATATTGACCGTATGCAGGAATTTGATGCGATTTATACACATTATGGTGCATCCGCAGAGGGAGATGATATTTTGAGAGCAAGAGGCATCGATGATATCGATGGAATGGTTGTTCCATCGTCGGTTATTTATCGCTACAACGATACGGGAAAATTTGCTCCGCACAATGCTTATTCAGGAACAGAAGTAATTCGTGAATATGCTGAAAAAAGAGGTTCAATGATGACAACTGAGAATCCAGGTTTTTCGTTTCATCCAGAGCAAACACCTCTGAACGGAGAAGTAGCTAAAGAAGTTACAGTATCTTATTTTGCAGATAATAATAGCATTTTTACCTATCATGAAGACAGCGAAACATACACTTATAATAAAGATGGTGTAGAAAT
>CAYFSZ010000038.1:0-13239 GCA_964346085.1 uncultured Mageeibacillus sp.
TTGGATAAAAAAAGAGATGTATGAAAATAACATACATCTCTTCATCATTTAAATTTTTTGCGCCAAATATCAGAGCTTATTCTGCCTCAAAATTTGCTGATTAATGGATACATTAATCATCAGTCCAAGCATAATAAAGCTAACAACCATCGAACTCCCTCCACTACTGATAAAAGGTAAGGGAATCCCTGTAATTGGTAAAACCCCAACATTCATTCCAATGTTTTCAATGAAATGCGCTCCGAGTACTGTTACAATACCTATCATCAAGTAAGAAGCTGAACGCTCATGTTCAGACATTCTGAATGCAACAATGATTGCCCTTGTTAGGAAAACGATAATCAACAAAATTAATATAGTCGTGCCAATGAAACCTAAATATTCAGAAATGGCAGAAAAAATAAAGTCAGACTCTTTGACTGGAACTGGAACATCAACATCACTTGTTTTGCCTGCTATACCACCAGAGGCAACAGCCTTGAGCGCTTGTTGAATATGATAATCAGAAGTCGCATCATGGCCTGGAAATAAAAATGTTAAAATGCGATTTTTTTGGTATTCATCGAAAATGAAATTCCAAGCTACCGGAATAATAATCACACCCACAATCGCTCCACCAATAATATAAATCCATTTTAGTCCATAGATAAAAATCATAGCTAAAACCATTAGGAAGATAACGGCTAATGTTCCGAAATCAGGTTCTTTAGAAATGAGAAACATTGGAATCCCGCAAATCAATGCTATTGAGATAGATCCTTTTAGCATTTCAATATCATTGTTCTTCATTCTTGCTAAAATATCACTCAGTAATAAAGCTATCCCAACTTTTGCCAATTCAGAAGGTTGGAACGTACCAAACAAAGGGAAGCGTATCCAACTATCCGCACCAGTAAAATCAGCCATCGAAAATCCATCGATATGAACTAATATCAGAAGCACAACGCTGATGCCATAGATAAAAAATCCTAATAATTTAATCGCGGGCAAATCAATAAATGATATACCTATCGCCAATAAAATACCAATCATGACGGCACCTATTTGCTTAATAATATTTCCCGGATATGCATTGACTCCATAACCAGATAAATAAACTTGATTTAGCACATAAATACCAATAAATGTCATCAACAGAACTGGTATGATAAGCCAATAGTCAAGCAATTGGAAATATGATTCTGATTTAGATTTAATACTTCTTTGTCTATGCATCTTGATTATTCATTCTTATTATCAGTAGAATTTTCGTCATTTTCTTCGACAACTATTTCTTCTACTTCTTGATCATTAATATATTCGACTTCACTTATTTCAACTGATTGAATATTTTCATCGTCTTTGACGTCTTCGTCCTTAACTTCATCTTCTGCCATTTGCAGTTCATCTGAAGTTGTTTCAGTAACTGGTACATAACCAAATTTCCCACGACTCGAAAGATATAATATAATCGCTCCTCCGATGACGAAAAGTAATGATAAAGCTTGTGAAATTCTGATCGAAGAATTTCCAATATATAAGGAATCTGTTCTTAATCCTTCTACAACAAATCGAACAATTCCATAAAGAACTAAATATAATCCAAAAATTTTACCATTCTTCGTATTGTTTTTTCGAGCTCTATACAAAATAACAAAAATAATCATATTGGCGATAAATTCATATAAGAAAGTCGGATGAACGGGAGACATCGGTGCATATTGCGAGCCGAATTGACTCAAATATTCATATGTTCTTTCACTCCACATCCCCCAAGGCATATCTGTATTCTTTCCAAACGCTTCTTGATTTACGAAATTCCCCCATCGGCCAATTCCTTGTCCTAATGGAACATACACTGCAAAGAAATCGATAAAACGCATGAGATTGATTTTCTTACTCTTCGCTGAGATGAGAACAGCAATTCCCCCCCCAATTAATCCCCCATAAAAAGCTAGACCACCATTTCTAGTTTGGAAAATTTCCATCAAATCATCTTTAAAATAATCCCAAGAGAAAATAACATAATAAAGTCTTGCTCCTACTAAACCTAATATGATAATCCATAAAAACGTATCGATAACATCATCACTTTTAATCCCATGTTTTGGCGCTTCTTTTGAAGATAAGAAAATGCACAAAAGAAATGAAAACGCGATGATAAGTCCATACCAATAAATACTAAACTGTCGACCTGCGATATCAAATGTAAAAGCAATTCGATCAATTGCAATGTCGTTTAATCCCAAACCGGGAAATGAAACATGATACTCTGACATGTTTTCCTCCTAATAATTAAGAAATATCTGTATATTAACATATTACAAATAATTATTCTTCTGATGAAATTTTTCTACCAGCTTAATGTCCTCCATAATGCGATCAATCATGCTATCAACATTCGGGAAACGAATTTCATCTCGAATAAAATCCAATAACTCGATGTAAACTGTTTCATCATATAAATTAATATCTTGGTGATAAATATAAGTTTCAATTTTCACCCTACGATTATCCTCTACTGTCGGATTAGTTCCTACAGAGGTTATGGATGGATATGTTTTGTCATTAACGATTGCGAAACTCGCATATACTCCAAATTTTGGTGTCACCATCACCTCATCCTGCGTAATATTTATCGTCGGGAATCCCAAGGTTTTCCCTAATTGTTTTCCTTTGACCACTTTCCCTTTTATCGAAAAAGGGCTACCAAGCATTAGGTTTGCTGAAGCTACATCACCTTGTTCGATATCTTCACGAATTAAGGTTGATGATATTTTCTTACCCTCAAAAATCATATCTTGAACAACAATTAATTCTACATTTGCGGACACTGCCCACGCTCTTGTTTTCGAGACGTTCCCTTCTCCTTTATAACCATATTTAGCATCTTCACCGATAATCAATACTTTCGCATCTAATTGCTTGCAAAGAATATCAAAGAAAAATTCCTCTGCTGGTATATGTGTTATTTCAGGAACAAGAGGAGCAGAAATCACTTCTTCTACTCCGAATTTCTGTAATTTCTCAAATCGCATTTCCTGCGTTTGAATTAATCCCGGAAATTCATAATTTGCTAAAATTGTACTTGCTGGATGATCTTGAAATGTAAAAACCATTGGAGACAAGTCATTTTTTTCACTTACCTTTAATAGTTCTTCTAATAATTTTTGATGTCCCAGATGAACTCCATCAAAAAAACCTAATGCAACTGCTCGTTGTTTTTTCTCTATTTCAACTGGAAATGTTTCATATATTTTCATCTAAATCTCTTCCAAATTTTTTACTTAATATGGCTATCAGCCAACACACATTGATACTGTGCAAACGAATTGCTTTTTGTCGTGTATTGGACAACAGCTACTATTCTATCAATATATATCAAAGTAATCATCATTGTTTTTGCATGATCAAGTGCAACTGTTTCATGCGTTGCAGAATTGATTATTTTTTCATCTTTCAACTTGAGTTTTTGTCCATGAATTACTTTTTCATACTCTTTTTCAGTCAGAGAATACGAAAAAAGATCAGATAATGCATTTTCAATTGGAGTAAAATATTGCTGATTAATAATTTCTCTCATCTTTTCTTGATTATTGATTTCAGAAAACATTTCTAATAGTTTATCTAAGCTCACTGCCTTATCTTTTATTGATAGGTTACCGTTCATGGTTCTTCTTAAGTTGACAGCATGTCCATATGTGTTAGCTTTTATCATCAAATCATTTACCCAGGTTCGAATGTATGTACCTTTCGAGCATTCAATCGTCGCTTTCATTCGATATTCACCTTCGATTTGATAAATCGAACTTAGAGAAGCATCATAAATTGTCACTTGTCTCGGTTTTCTTTCTAATTCAACACCTTCACGGGCATATTTGTATAAAGGCTTCCCATTCATTTTAACAGCTGAAAACATCGGTGGAATCTGTTTTATTTCTCCGATAAATTCTGCATGTAAAATTTTCTGAAGCTGAGATTCTAGTTCACCAGTCTCAATTCGCTCATTCAATTTTTGAAAATCATCAATCGCAACAACTTCACCGTCACAATCCAATGTATCTGTCGCTTTACCAATCATGATTTCAACTTCATACGTTTTCTGGTTATTTTCGATATATTGAGCTAAGCGGGTGTAGCGACCAAATAGAATCGGTAAAAGACCACTCGCAAAAGGATCTAATGTTCCCGTATGCCCAATTTTTTTGATGCCTGTAATTCGACGTAATCTGGATACAACAGAAAATGACGTGAGGCCAATCGGCTTATCAATCAACAATAATCCATTGAACTCATTACTCATGATTCAAAACTCTCTCCTGTGAATTTTCGAGAAACATTTTTTCTGCGACGAAAAGGATATTTTTTTCTATATCTGCAGAATTCACCTCGCCTCTAAAAGTGATACCTGAGGCTCTAGCATGTCCTCCACCGCCAAATACAAAAGCTAAATCTCTACAATTAAAATTTTCATTCGAGCGCAAATTAACTCGAATTTCGTCTTCGCTAATTTCTCGAATTAGAATTGCTAAATCAATATTCTCAATGTTGCGCATATCGGAGCAAACGCCTTCTAAATCATCTTGTGTTGCTTGATATCTATTCAAAAAACTATGGGTAACAGTGTACCAAATGATGTTTTTTTGCTGATTTAATGAAGCATTCTCAAAAATCTGCCCAATCATTCTCAATTGATTTAAACGCTTTTGTCCGAATAAATTATCTGCAATATGATCTATCTGAATTTGTTTCGTTTTTAACTTCGAACATATATAAAAAGTTCTTTCAGAGGTATTAGAAAAACGCAATCCCCCTGTGTCTCCGTATATTCCTGATAGCAATCCATATGCTGCACTTGATGTTAATTTGATTTCATTTTTGAAAGCAAAATACAAATCATTTATGACAAGGTTTTCTTCCAAAAACAATTCAGAAATCATTTCTGAAACAGATGATCGCTGACTTTCTATCCATGCCGAAACTTCTCTTTTCTCAAATTCTTTCTTCGTGTAGAAATACGTTTCAGAATCATCTTCTATCAAATGATGATCAATGATAATAAGTGGTAAATCAGGAAAATGCTCAAGCAAAGCTGCTCTTTGATTCAGTCGAGTAATGGAATGATGATCCAAATAAATGAAAACATCTGGTTTTTCAATCTGGTTCATATTTTGTGCATCAAAAACGACAAGAGGATAATCTTGGTAAATGACGCTTAAATTCGAAGCTGGTTCTTCATCAACGATGATTGAAACCTGATGCCCTATTTGCATTAAAAAATCTGCCATCCCTGATGAACATCCCAAAGCATCTGGATCTGTTCTAACATGCGGCAAGATAACAATGTGCTGTGGTTTTTCCAAACCAAGCAGCACATCTAAAATTATGTTCTTATTTCCAATAGAATACATAGAATTCCTTTTAAGTAATTGTTATTGTATTGTCCTTGTGAAGAAATCCTATTCTTCGTCAGCTAATTCATTTTGATTTTTCTTCATTTCATCTTGTTTGATAACTTCATCGATAATTTTGGACATACGATTTCCTTCAGCGATTGAGTTATCATATCTAAAACGAACTTCTGGCACATTGCGTAGTTTCACTTCTTGGCCAATACGAAAACGAATAAACTTCTTTGCTCTTTCAAGTACTTCTAAAGTTTGTTGCTCTTGTTCACCTTTACCTAGCGCACTAACATAAATTGTCGCATAAGATAAGTCTTTGCTGACATTAACATCTGTGACTGTTGTTAATGCTGGAAGTCTTGGATCTTCTACTTCATTTTGTATAATAGCAGCTGCTACTTTTTTTATTTCTTCGCTCACGCGATCAGATCGTTGCATATTTCCTCTTTTCTTTGTCCTATTAAATGTTTCTACCTGGTCGCTAAAAAGTCAAACGAGTTAATCTCTTTCAACTTCTCTCATTTCGAAAGCTTCAATTTGATCATTAATTTTCAAATCGTTGTATCTTTCTATACCAATACCACATTCATAACCAGATTTCACTTCTCTAGCATCATCTTTGAAACGACGTAATGATGAAATTTTTCCTTCATGCACAACAATTCCGTCTCGAACAATACGAACGCCAGCCGATCTTAAGATTGTTCCATCAGTGACATAGCAACCAGCAATCGTACCAATTCCTGTAACATTGAAAGTTTCTCTAACTTGCGCATGACCAAGAATGACTTCGTTAAACTTCGGATCAAGCATACCTTTCATCGCATCATTGATATCATTGATTGCATCATAGATAACACGATACATTCTTAAATCCACACCTAATTGATCAGCTAAATCTTGAACTCCAGCTGCAGGTCTTACATTGAATCCAATAATAACTGCATTTGAAACATCTGCTAAACGCACGTCACTTTCTGTAATTGCACCAACTGCTCCGTGAATAACTCCAACTTTGACTTCGTCATTCGATAATTTTTCCAATGATTGTCTAACAGCTTCTACACTACCTTGTACGTCACCTTTCACGATAAGATTGAAATCTTTGACATCACCTTCCGCAATGTGGGCGAATAAGTTATCCAATGACATTCTATGGTTTTTACGTAATTGCGCTTCTCTTTCTTCAACTTGACGACGTGCGGCAAGACTGCGAGCAACTTTTTCATCTGTTACTTGATAGAAGATCTCTCCACTTTCAGGAACATCTGGAAGACCTAAAATCTCAACCGGCATAGATGGTCCAGCTTCTTCCACCTGTTCACCACGGTCATTTGTCATCGCACGAATATTACCAATGGTCGAGCCAACAACAACAGTATCTCCAACACGCAATGTACCACGTTGAACCAAAATTGTTGCAACTGGTCCACGACCACGATCAAGTTTAGACTCAATGACAGTTCCTTTTGCTTGACGGTTCGGATTCGCTTTTAAATCCATCACATCTGCCGTCAGTGTGATCATTTCAAGCAATTCATCCATATTCTCACCAGTTTTTGCGGAAACTTGAATCATTGTGGTTTGTCCACCCCAATCTTCTGCTAAAAGTTCATGTTGAGCTAATTCTTGTTTCACACGATCAATATTGACACCAGCTTTATCGATTTTATTGATTGCAACAATTATTTCTGTATTGGCAGCTTTTGCGTGATTAATTGCCTCGATGGTTTGTGGCATAACACCGTCATCGGCTGCAACAACCAAAATAGCAATATCCGTAACTTGTGCACCTCTAGCACGCATCGTTGTAAAAGCTTCGTGTCCTGGAGTATCTAAGAATGTGACGATTCTTCCATCAACATCTACGGTATAAGCACCAATATGTTGTGTAATACCACCAGCTTCTCCTACTGTCACTCTTGTATTTCTGATATAGTCAAGAATTGATGTTTTACCATGGTCAACGTGTCCCATAACAACGACAATCGGAGGTCTTGTTTCCAAATCTTCTTCCGCGTCTTCTGAATCATCAAAGAGAATATCTTCTTCAGTCACTTCGATAATTTTTTCTGCTTTTATGCCAAAATCATTCGCGATAACTTCTGCCGTATCATAATCAATATCTTGGTTCACGGTAGCCATGACTCCGTAGCCCATCATTTTTGCAATCACATCAGCTGTTGTCTTTTTTAAGATTTCTGCTAACTCACGAACAGTAAGTGATTCTGGCAATTTAACATTCGTTAATTGCGCAATTTGTGGTTTCGGTTTGTCTTTATTTTGTTTTCTACTCTGTTTTAATTTTTCTTGTTCAAAGTTTCTATTTTGATCTTCGCGACGGCGATCATAATCAACATGTTTTCTTCCTTTTGCTCCAGAAGTTCGTTTGTCATGTTGTTTACGGAAATCGACTTTTGCATTATCCGTCATATCTGGATTAATTTGTGCTTCATAGCGTGAATCATTTCTTTTTTGTTTAGGTGATTTACTTCTGCGAGGTGCTTCATCACGATCTTTGTCTTGCATGAAATCTCGACCACCTGTTTGTGGACGTCGATTATTATCGAAATTTGTTCTCGTTCTGTTAAAGCCACTATTATTCCCACGATTTTGAGGCCCACGATCATTTCTTTCTCCACGATGGAAGCGGCCATCTCCACCTCTATCGGAACGATAATTTGGTCTTTCTGAACGATCACCTGCTTGCGGACGATCATTTCTAGAATATTGATCACGGTTGTTATAACGAGGACGATCCCCTGCAGGCATTTCTTTATTTTTACCTACATAATTACCTTTTTGTGGTCTAAACCTAGGTCCTGAATAACTTGACCCAGAAATACCTTGGTCAGAAATAACTCTACTCTTAGTTGTTTCTACTTTAGTTTCTTCAGTGTCAGTTTCTGCAGATATCTTCTTTTTAAGAGGCTTTTCTTGAGACACTCCATCAGTTTTCGTTGTTTTTTCAACAGGCTTTTCTGTAGCTTCTTCTGTAACTTTATTGCTTGCCTCATTGACTGGTTTTTCAACCTTTGCCTCGTCTTTTTTAACAGATTTTGGACTAACTTTTTCTTTCGTTTCAGCAACAACAATATCTTCTTTTTTAGGCGCTTCAGAAGTTTGGGCTTTTTTGATGTCGTTTTCTTGTTCTTTAACTTTTTCAACTTTACCACTCTCTGATGTTGCTTCTTTTTTCACCGGAGGAGTTGCAGGTTTATCAGCTGGGACTTTTTTGACAACTTTAACCACCCCAGTGATTTCTTTACCAGAGATTCCCTGCATACTGATTTTAGGACCTTCTGATTTCTTCGCACCTGACTTTTGGGAAGTTTTTTTCTCTACTTTTTTCTCAGTATTTTCTGTCATTTCTATTTCCTTTTCCTCGGTATTATTGTTTTTGTCTTTTTTTTGCGCCATATATTCTCCTATTTTAAGAAGTGATTAATCTTCTACCTGTTCATCATCTATATTTTCTAAATTTTCTAAAGCTTTACCAAGTTGTTCAATATCAGTTTCGATATGTTCATTAGAATCTTGGTATTCATTGTCATCATCATCGTAATAATCAGCATGGTCAGACAAAGCACCATCGAATTGCATGAGCAATCCCTGTTCTACTTCTTCTCTATGTTGGCTTTCGCTCTTAATATCAATACTGAAACCAGTCAATTTAGCTGCCAGTCTTGCATTTTGACCAGATCTGCCAATTGCAAGAGATAATTGATGATCAGGAACAACAACGCGAACTGATTCTTCATCATATACATCAACACTGACTACTTTTGCAGGGCTTAATGCATTACTAATAAAAATCACAGGATCTTGATTCCATTCGACAATATCAATTTTTTCACCATTTAATTCATCAATAACATTTTGAACACGCATACCTCTTTGACCAACACATGAACCAACTGCATCAACATTCGGATCATCTGAACGAACTGAGATTTTTGTTCTTGAACCTGCTTCTCTAGATACTGAAACAATTTCAACAACTCCTGTTGAAATTTCAGGCACCTCTTGTTCGAAAAGTCTACGCACAAAATTAGGATGACTACGTGAAACAAGAACCATCGGTCTACCATGGCGCTCATCTACTCGTAAAATGTAAAAACGCATTCTTTGGTTGAAATCGTAATTGTCTAAACGTGATTGTTCATTTTTAGTTAGCACGGCTTCTGCTCTTCCAATATCGACAACAACTTCTCGACGATCCATACGTTGGGTCACACCATAAGCTATTTCGCCAATACGGCTGCTGAATTCCTCATGAATTCTTTCTCTTTCAGCTTGTGCTAATTTTTGATTGATGACACTTTTTGACTGTTGAGCTGCCAAACGTCCGAAATCTTTCGGGCTAATTTGGAATTCAAGCATATCGCCTACTTCAAAATCTTCTGACAATGATTTTGCATCATCCAAAGAAACCTCTGAAATTGGATCAGTCACTTCTTCAACAACTGTTCTTGTAACGAAAACTCTCATTTCTCCAGTTTCATGGTCTACTTCAGCTCTGACATTATCTGTTGATTTCGGGTTAAACTCACGTTTATACGCAGCAACTAAAGCTTCTTCCACAAATTCAAAAAGTTGTTCTTCTTCTACGCCACGCTCTTTTGCTAACATACGCAAAGATTCAATCAATTCAACGTTCATTCAATTTTCTCCTTATTAATTACAAAACATTTAATTAAAGCGAATAACGCGGGCAATTTTTGCCACATCTTTTAATTCAAATGTAAATTTATGGTCCGTAGTTTCTTCATTAATTACGATTTGTTTGTCATCTCCTGAAACGAGTTTACCTACAAACATTTTTTTATCATCATATTTTTGATACAGACGAATTTCTACTAACTGTCCTTGATAAACCCGAAACTCTTTAGCTTCCGTTAAAGGTCTATCAAGTCCTGGCGATGAAACTTCAAAATAATCATGATCTGTTAATTTAAGTTCATTATCAATAATTGGATCAATTTTTTCATTTACAACCGCACAATCATCAATTGTTATACCACCGATTTTGTCTACTAGAACACGCAAAAATAATTTTCCATTTTCACGTTCGTAAACAACATCGATTAATTCAAATCCAAGCTCTTCAATGATTGGCTCTAAACAATTATAGATTTTTTCAGTTTTCGCATTTCTTTTGGCCATTAATCTTGTCTTAACTTTCTTCAATAATTCTTTCCAAAAATAAAGAGTGGGCATGCCCACTCTTTTCAGAAAGTCTTTAAGTACACCGCTACTATAACAAGAATAGTCTATATTTGCAAGCGAACCAAAAATATATCCAATAAAACTTATTTCTATCTTCTTTGTTAAAACTATAAAGACTACTTAAAAGACTATGTGATATAATACAAACGTTATTTTATTTTATGATTGGAGAGAAACAATGTGTGGTATTGTCGGATATATTGGAAATGAGCAAGCTGCTCCTATTCTATTAGATGGCTTAGAAAGACTAGCCTATAGAGGATATGATTCTGCAGGTCTAGCTGTTTTACAAGATAATCACGAAATTGAAATCGTAAAAGCAAAAGGTAAACTTGAGAATTTAATTAACAAAACAAATCACGGAAAAGCCGTTTCTGGTTCATGTGGTATTGGCCATACTCGTTGGGCAACACATGGTGAGCCTTCTGAAATTAATGCTCATCCTCATCATTCTGATGATTCCGATGTAGTCGCTGTTCACAATGGCATCATAGAAAACGAAAGTGAAATCAAAGATTTATTAATCGCCAAAGGATATAATTTCTACTCAGCAACAGATACAGAAGTTGCCGTAAAATTGGTCGACTACTATTATAAAGTAGAGAAATCTGGCCCAATCGAATCAATTAATAGAGCTATGCTGCGTGTGCGTGGTTCATATGCACTTGCGATTATGTTTAAAGATATCCCTGGTGAGATTTATGTTGCTCGTAAAGATAGTCCTATGATTTTAGGCATTGCAGAAGGTGCTTCCTATATCGCATCGGATGTACCTGCAATTCTAAAATATTCCAGACAAGTATATTACATAGGTGACCTAGAAGTCGGTCGTGTTAAAGCTGGTGAAATCTCTTTCTTCAATATGAATGGTGATCCAATCGAGAAAGAATTGACAGAAATTACATGGAATACCGAGGCTGCAGAAAAAGATGGATATGAACATTTCATGATTAAAGAAATTCATGAACAACCAAAAGCTGTTGCAGATACACTTCATTCTGTATTAAAAGATAATCGTATTAATTTATCTTCTGTAGGGTTAAGCGATGAAGAAATCAAAGACATCAGCCAGATTTATATTGTCGCTTGTGGGTCTGCATATCACGTCGGAATGGTTTCACAATATGTATTTGAAGATTTGGCAAATATTCCTGTTCGTGTTGAATTAGCTTCAGAATTTAGATATCGTAAACTCCTATTAGATAAAAAAGGATTAGTCATTGTCATTAGTCAATCCGGCGAGACTGCTGACAGTTTAGCAGCTCTTAGAGAAGCAAAAAAACATGGTTTAAAAACATTAGGGATCGTCAATGTTGTTGGCTCTTCCATTGCAAGAGAGGCTGATAATGTATTATATACTTTGGCAGGACCTGAAATAGCTGTTGCTACAACAAAAGCGTACAGTACACAATTAATTGCAAATTATACACTGGCTATTCAATTTGGTTTAGTACGTGGCGTAATTAGCGAAGATGAGTATCAAAATTATATTAATGAATTATTATCACTTCCAGAAAAAATCAAAAGTATTCTGAAGGACAAAGCAAGAATTCAATGGTTTGCTTCCAAACAAGCTAATGCAAAGGATATTTTCTTTATTGGACGTGGTATTGATTATGCGACCTGCTTAGAAGGTAGTTTAAAAATGAAAGAAATTAGTTATATTCATTCTGAAGCATATGCTGCCGGTGAAATCAAACATGGTCCTATCAGTTTAGTTGAAGACGGAACTTTGATAGTCGGTGTATTAACTCAAAATGAACTATTTGAAAAAACAAGAAGCAATATGGCGGAATGTAAAAGTAGAGGAGCTTATTTATTAGGCATTACAACTAATGGGAATTATAATATCGAGGATACGGTTAATTTCACTATGTATGTTCCGAACACTGATCCTCACTTTTCTACATCATTGGCAGTTATCCCATTGCAACTTATGAGTTATTATGTTTCAGTCACACGCGGACTTGATGTAGATAAACCACGAAATTTAGCAAAAAGCGTGACGGTTGAATAAGTTTCATTTGTCAAATAGCATAAATTATTATAAAATAAATGTACAAAAGTTAAACACTTTGAATATATTAGAATCAAAAGGAGAACACTTATGATTGAAGCAGTTGTTGGATTAAAGGGTTCGGGAAAAACATCAATTATTGTTGATGAAATTACAAAAACATCAAAAACAGAAGACACTAATGTCGTTTGCATAGAATATGGAAAAAGATTTAATCAACATATCCCTTACCAAGTTCGTTTAATCGATATCACAGAATATCCTGTGAAAAATTACAGAGAATTATTAACATTTATCGCTGGTATCTCAGCACAAGATCACGATATTACTCATGTTTACATTGATAGCTTATACAAAATTGCAAACAGTAAAGATCTTGGAGAATTAGAAGTTTTCTTTAATGACTTAAACGAATTAACAAAAGACATGACTGCAAAATTCACAATTACCATTAGTGATGATCCAGAAAAAATGCCAGAAAATGTAAAGGCTGTAATGCGTTAATCGGAATTTAAATTAAGAAGCGAAAAGAGCTGTCAGTTGACAGCTCTTTTTTTGTGGTTTTGGTTAACTTATTTTGCTTTTACACGGGTTATTGCCACTTCTTTC
>CAYFSZ010000039.1:0-9946 GCA_964346085.1 uncultured Mageeibacillus sp.
TGGATGCAAATTCCCATTCTCGAATTTGCTGAAATTTTTCATAGAGATGAACGGCACCGTCTTCCGGTGGTTGAACGATTTCAACTTCTAATCCTAGTTCCTGATAATATTTATTGTAGTATGTTTTATGCGAATCTGAAATTCCGCTTAAATACTCTCCCATCGCTTCGAAATCATTCGCTTGATAGAATTCTTCAAGCGTTTCTATGTTCTTTTGCATTTTGCGATATTGGATTTTAGGAGCAATAATTGTCACTACAGTAGAAAAAAGAATTAATACAATAACCGCAATAATAAATTTCAAATAATGTTTACGAAAAAAAGATTGTGTTGAATTTCTCGCGCGATCTGGTCTTGATGCAAACTCTTTGATTTTCTCTTTGTAGGCATTCTCTTCCGCTATTTGTTCCTGTTCGGCAATCAACTCATTTTCCGTATCACAATACGGGCATTTAATAATTGTATCCGAAATCTCAGCTCCACAGCTTCTACAAATCATACCTTCTCCTCAATTAATGTTCTTTCTATTCAATATATTTTATCAAATCCAGTTCTTCAGTGGATATATCTTCCCCAGTTTCAGCCTTATAAAATAAAGAAAATAATTCCTCCATTGTTAAACTTGTCGGACGTTCTGTTATCGCAATTTCATTATTAATAATTTCATTTTCTAAATTTGTCATTTTGATTTCTAAAATATTTGGATAAAAACGACGGAATCGCGCGGCAACAGATTCAATGATATGTTCATCTAACAATTCGATATAATAATAAGCGTCCTCTGGTTTGTCCGAAGCCTCCTTAATTAAATCGGCAAAATATCCTTTCGCTATTTTGGTCTCATGCCGTTTAGGATATTGGATTTCCTCAATAACCATGTCATCATTCTTGAAACAAATGCTTGTCATTGTTTTTTCACGAATTAACTCAGAAGCAGAATAAATTAAAGGAGATCCTGCATATCTAATATGCTTATGCTGAACATGATGTGGTTGATGCAAATGGCCTAATGCGACATAGTCAAAATCTTTCACTAAGCCAGCACGAATTTGATCAGTGCCTCCAACAGAAATCACTTCAGAATCTGAAGTTATTGCCTCACCTGATTGATTGACGAAAAATTGATGTGAGACGAGAATATGCTTTCCTGGTTCTTCAAAATCTACATCACGTAAGATGATACGCATCGCATCCTCTTCCGACTCGATATTTTCATCTGGAAAAAGCGCTTTTATTTGTGATTTTTTGAAAAAAGGTAACAAATAAAAATGATATTGATTCTGAAAAAGGGAAATCTTGTCTAATTTCCCTTTGTATTCAGTCACAATATGTATATCAAATTGTTCAAAAAAGGATGCTGCAAATTGCAATCTATCCGCAGAATCATGATTCCCTGCAATAATGAATGTGGTCAACTCTTCTTTACTCAAGGCTGTTAAAAAATAATCTAACAATTTGACTGTTTCACCCGAAGGAACAGACCGATCATAGACATCTCCAGCTATCACTAGAACATCTGGATTTTCATTCCTAATTATCTTAAGTAATTCTTCAACAAAGAATGTTTGATCCTCAATTAGCGAATGTTGATGTAATGTCTTTCCTAAATGCAAATCAGCAATATGCAGTAATTTCATTAGCTTAAAGCCCAGGTTGCAAAGAAGTACTGAACTGTAATAACGAGAGCAATCACAGCAGCGAATACCCAAAACGGACTATTTTTCTTAGTCGGATGGCCTTTTTGGAATCCTGCATATAAGAAAATATAAGCATGTATTTTTCCTGCTAAAGCGATAATTGCTGCAACAATCGGTGCAAAAAATGAAAGAACAGTCGCAATAAGTAAGACAATTGAATAAGGGACTGATGAAACAATTGTTGTTTGGAAATATTGCTTAAAAGGTCTTTTTTCACTTTTTAACAAAATAGAGATTCCGATTAATAGAGCTGCAATTAAGATAAGCGTTGCTAATTGACTCAATAATGAGATGCCAAAAATAGCGCCATTTGTTCTTTGATTTAACTCTAATCCTTCAGATATTGTTGTCATTAATTTGGAAAATAAAACTGTATTCAAGATTCCGACAAATAGAATATTGATAAAACCTAAAATTCCAATTCCTCCCCAATGCAGATTTAAATGGAAGCTTTGCATTGGTCTTTTGGAAAAGAGCAAGAAAATCAATTGTTGAATTCCACCGGAAATATCTTTCCATAATTTGTTGTTTATTGAAAGTTTTTGATCCTCTCTGGATCTGTTCTTCTCTCTACGAGCAGTTGCAGAATTTCGATTGATACGAGTAATCGTTGATTGGGATGAACTTTCATCTTTGTCTAAATCTTCCAAATCATAAGTATTTGTATCATAATTAGACTTAGCAACTGGATCAGACGCTCTATCTAAGCTTTCTCGAAATGATTTTTCTCTTTCCAAAACATCATCATAGTTTTGATCATCATTTTGATTAAATGAAACTTTTCTGAAACCTTGTCCTACAGAATTATCCGGATTCACTTGCTCATTCGCTGCTCTTGCTGCTTCCGCATACATTTCTGATGTTTTCTGATCAGCTAAGTAGGCATCGGAATAGTTGTCTCCATTTTGTTCGAATTTGTAATCTGACATAATTAAACTCCCTTATTTTTGTGTACAACACGCATCGCTTTCATATTCACCGACAGAACATTGATTGCAGTGTAATGTTGCACATCTTTATTCAAGCAACTTTGTGCCTTACTTAATATCTCTCGCGCATTATAACCATAGTATAATGCAACTCCTAAATTAAAAATTGCTCCATATGTTTGTTTATATACGTGGAAGTCTATCAAATCTGATATGCCTTCCACTTGTAAAATAATTTGTTTGACTAGCATTGCCAACGCTTCATCTGAAATAGAATAATTTCCTATTGTTGAAAATGTTGGTCTAACAACCGTTTTTTCTCCGCCTGACGATAAATCAATTTTATCGATATTACGATCCCATCGTCTTCTCAATTTCTGCAAAGGTTCCATGAAGTAACCCGAGAAATCATGTTTAATCTCCATGCTGGGAACAGGAATCGTATGTGTACCTTCCGTCATTCTAGTCGTTCTGGCAATTTGTCTTTCTTCTTCTGTCGTAATATCTTCAATCTTGATCAACATAGAAGGCTGGTTAAGCCATAAATTACCACATATTTTTCTTAACATCCGATCTGATGTACCGAGTATCATCAAAATTTTCGGATTTTCTGTTAGTAGTGCTCTGCGCATATTGGCTGCTCTGATTGGATCTTCAAACAAAGCCTGCCGAACAGATTCCAACTGGGTCGCTGCCGTTTTCGCAGAAGTTCCTGCCACAATGCTACTGCCATGTATCAAAAGCCCATCGTCTATTAAATAATGGATCTTATGTTCACTGGCAACATTTAAAGCTCTCGTACTTTTGCCAGTTCCTGATTTTCCGATAAAAGCAACAACAGCAATTTGAGATAAATAATCTCTTTCATCTTGTTCTGTTTCAATCTTTCCTCGTTTGGATACGTCTTGAACCGTACCTTTTAAACCTTCAGCAAATCCTCCAAATGGATTAAAAATCAAATGCCCAGGACGTAACGGAACATCTTTTTCTGGTTCGGGAATTGAAAGTGAACGGTTCTTCTCTAAGGTCTTCTCAACCTTTCTTTCTTCCCTCTCTTTTTTCCTTTTTCCAAACAAAAAATCAAACATAGTTTGTATCTATAATTTCTTTATTCCTCATTTTCCCAATTGTGGAAAATTTCTTGAACATCATCAATTTCTTCTAATTTTTCTAATAGTTTTTCTAGTTTTTCAATATCTTCTTCTTGATCAACTTGCGCCATTACGACAGGCTGCGGACCAACTGAAACATCAACAAATTCATAATTTGCTTCTGTTAATTGTTGCAAAACATCATTGTAGTCTTCAGGTGAAGTTTGAATTTCATAATATTCTTCAGAAGTCGCAAAGTCAGAACAACCTGCTTCCATCGCATCCATCATAACTTGTTCTTCATCATTGTATTTTTCTTTATCGATGATAAGAATTCCTTTATTCTCGAATTGGAAGGAAACACTTCCGTCTTTTCCTAAATTCCCACCATATTTATCAAAAATATGTCTTACTTCTCCGGCTGTACGGTTTCGATTGTCCGTTAAAGCTTTCACAATGATCGCGACACCTGCAGGCCCATAACCCTCATAATTAATTCCGACAAAATCATTTAAATTTGTATTTGAAGCATTATCGATGGCTCTTTTGATGGTGTCATTTGGCATATTAAATGAACGAGCTCTCGTTATAGCTGCTTGCAATGCAGAATTTTCATCTGGATTTGCTCCACCTTCGCGAATCGCCAACTGAATTTCTCTACCTAATTTGGTAAAGATTTTTCCTTTTTTCTGATCAACTGCTTCTTTTCTTTTCTTTATGTTATTCCATTTTGAATGTCCTGCCATAAGTCCTCCAACATTTATTTACAAAGTATTAAATACCTAAGTATCCATATTATTTTATATAGAAATTGGAAATTCTTGTAAATCTCCTTTTTTATACTGCACAGAATCATTTGTGATATCTTTCAATCGTTTAATGAACGATTCAGTTTCATCTTTTTTCACTGCAACATCCCAACTGACATCCTCTTTATATTGCGGATCTGTTTGATGATATCCATATTGATCGAGTTGATATCTCAACCTATCTGCATTCGCGTAATCAATTTTTAGTGAGTACATCTGATGCTGTACATATTTAATCGGTATTGCTTCTTCCACAGCTAAAGATGCTGCTTTACTATAACAACGAACAAGTCCACCTGCACCTAATTTTATCCCTCCAAAATATCTGACAACAACAACTATTGCTTGTGTAATGTTTCGCTTCATCAGCACATCATACACTGGCATTCCAGCTGTTCCTTGAGGTTCACCATCATCTGAAAACCGCTGCATTTGCTGTGGTTTATGTAATTTCCAAGCAAATACATGATGTGTAGCATCTTTGTGTATTTCCTTTATTTCTCCAACAAAATCCTCAGCTTCTTCAATACTTTGAATAGGCTTTGCAAAACCAATAAAACGTGATTTTTTCTCCTCTATTTCTACTGACGCAAAATGTGCAAGTGATTGATACTCAATCATTTCCTATAGCCTCATTGATTTCATTGTACTTTTGCTGAGCTAAAGTCAGTAATGATTTATCTTGCGTATAGGTAATTTTGTTCATCGCCTCTTCTATTGGAAGAAAAATTGCTTCTTGAAAATCTTGACTTAAATTCACTTCCGTATCAGTCGTATCACTAACCATTAAGTACCATTTGATTCGGTTTGCAACAGGCTTTTTTCTTGAGAGTGAATAAAACTCATAACTTGTTCTTCCTGCAAGCGATATTATTCTAGCTTCGACATTCGTCTCATCTTTGACTCGCCAAACAGCAACTTCTTCCGACTCATCGTTATCTCTGATGACACCCTTCGGAAATCCCCACTCTCCTTTGTCATTTTTAATGATGAGAACTTTGTTGCCACAAAATACAATTCCACCTGCACAGTTTCTAAGTAACATGTAAAGCCTTTCCTTATTTTAGTATTATTACAATTATAATACAAAATTATAACAGAAACGAGACGAAAACAATTTGTTTTTGCACTTGATATTCAATTTGTCTTGTATACTATATACTTAGTAAGCGGAAAACGTGATTGAAAAACATTACTTGATGTTAAAAAGTCTATTAGCATAAGTTAGGGATTTGTTTTTATATAAAAAATTTTAAAAGGAATAATATGGATTATCAAAATAAACCAAAAAACAGATTAGGTGAACGACAAACACCTAATCGTGAAACTCAAACCCCACGGGATTTTCAGCCAATACTAACCAAGTTGGAGTATAAAAGAAAACCAAAATGGCCATTGATAATAATCGCTGCAATAGCGGTCATAGCTGGTGTAATCTTGGTTGTTCATGCACTTGATACAAACAACGAAAGCAAAGTCGATTCTAATACAACAAGTATGAATGTTGCTTCTCAGTCTTCAGAATCAGAAATTCAAACGACAGAAGATAAATACGCTTTCATTTATGAAACCACGACTCAAGAAGCACAAGAGGCGATGGATGAGCATGGTAATTTGACGGAAGAGGCTGCATTTCCTCCCGAAGAATTAGCAAAAGTTGAAAATTTCTTTGGTCCTTTACCTGAAAGTGATAAAAAATCAACTTTTGAGCATAAAAAAATCAGAGGCATATATGTATATGACGTCAACGCATTAGACCAATATTTTGCAGAAATAGAAGGTACTGAAGTAAATACCGTTATCTTAGACGTCAAAGAAAGTTGGGGTTTACTTTATGATAGCAAACTTCCATTAGCCACTGAGTTGGATGCAATTATTGAACATCGTGATATAAAATCTATTTTTGAGCGTTGCCATGAAAAAGGATTACGAGTCATCGCCAGAATTGTCTGTTTTAAAGATAGTACGATGGCAGAAAAACGTCCCGATTTAACAATTGCAAATGAATCAGGAACACCTATCCAATTTTCTCTTGAAGGTGGAAATACATTTGCAAGTCCTTATAATCAAGATGTATGGCAATATTTAATTGATATCGCAGCGGAAGTCATTGAATTGGGAGCAGATGAAATTCAATTTGACTACATTCGGTTCCCTTCAGGTGGGTCAGTTGATGGTTCAGCAGCCTATTTTGGAAATCCAGAAGAAGTACCGGAGAAGTTTTCGGCAATCAATCGATTTTTACAAACAGCAGTTATTGAGATTCAAGATAAGTTAAATGTACCAATTGGCGCTGACTTATTTTCGATTATCATGACGAGTGAAGTCGATGGTTTGGCAATTGGCCAAAACTGGCAGCGTATTGGATTAACAGGAATCAATAATATCTGCCCCATGATTTATCCTTCCCATTATGCTAATGCCTCTGCTGGGTCACTTGGTAACGGAGTAGGTTCTTATATTGGCAATGGCTTTTATGAAGCACCTGATTTGCATGCCTATGATGTCGTCAAAGATGCTTTCGTGGATGGCATGCCTGCGATTGAGCAAAAAGGTTATGCTCACATCCGACCATATTTGCAAGCTTTTACCGCATCCTATCTGTCACCAGGTTATTATCAAGAATATTTAGGACCGCAAATCAGAGAACAAATTCAAGCCACCTATGATGCAGGCTTTGACGAATGGATATTATGGAATGTTCAAACCTCTTATCCGGCTGGGACTTTTCTCCCTGCTGAGCAATCAGGACTAAACGAGAATTAATATGAAAAAGAATCTTTCAGGCATTATTTCATTACTAGAAAAACATCAAATAGATTATAAAATTGTTTTTCCATCATCTGAAAATTTGAATGGAGCAAAACAGTTGAATTGCTCAGATGAACTTACATTCTCTCATATTAGCTACAATTCAAGAGAAGTTAAAAACGATACTTTTTTCATATGTAAAGGCGCTCATTTCAAGAAAGAATATTTAGCAGATGCGATTGCAAAAGGCGCTACTGCATATCTTTCAAGTCAAGAATATGCATCTCCAATTCCTGGTATTATCGTACAGAATATCCGAGAAGTTACCTTTCTATTAGCTGAGTTCTTCTATGATTATCCGCAAAAGGATTTGGAAATCATTGGCATTACTGGCACAAAAGGAAAATCAACAGCCACTATACTTTTATCTGAAATTTTCAAAGCCAACGCAAAGCTTTATCAAGTCCCTACCTGTGGTGTAATTTCTACGATTTTCACATATGACGGTGAAGAAGAAAAAGAAAGTGCACTGACAACACCTGAGCCACTTGAGTTAATGCAGATATTATTCAATTGCAGAAAAAATGGATTACGATATGTCATTATAGAAGCTTCTTCGCAGGCTCTTAAATATGACCGCTTGATGAATATCGAATTTTGTGCAGCTTTATTTTTGAATATTTCTCCAGATCATATATCGCCAATTGAGCATCCTAATTTTGAAGATTATTTTAGTTCAAAATTAAAAATTTTCGAGCATACAAAGGTTGCTTTTGTTGATGCTCATTTACTCGAAAACGCTCATATTGCTGAAGCATGTTCTTCTGTTCCAACCATTACATTTTCGATTTCTGATCAAGCAGATTTTTCGGTTCGCAATTTGACACCTACAATGACTGGATTAGAGCTAACTATTGCTAGTTCAGACGATGAATTTTCTTGTCATTCTCGATTAGCTGGAGAATTCAATGCTGCAAATATTATAGCGGCGGTCAGTGTGGCAAGATATTTGAATATCCCAGTTCCAGCAATTCAGAAGGCTATTTCGCAGACAACTGTCCCAGGTCGTATGGAATTGTTCGCCAACCAAGATAAATCCATTTTTGCGCTTGTCGACTTTGCTCATAACAAATTAAGTTTTGAAAAAGTGTATGAATATGCACACAAAGTATTTCCGAATAGTTATATCATCACTGTTTTCGGTTCCGTTGGAGGAAAAGCAGAAAATCGACGTTACGATTTGGGATATGTATCAGGAAAGAATTCGAATTATTGCATTTTGACAGATGATAATTCCTATACCGAAGATATTCGGATTATCAATCAAGAAATTATTGCTGGCCTCAATGAATTCGGTTGTGATTATACTGAAGTGGACGACCGTATCGAAGCAATTCAAACCGCTATTTCACTTAGCAAAGAACATAAGAACAAAACAGGACAGAATGTCTTGATGCTGATTTTGGGCAGAGGTATTGAAAATACAATCAAAATAAAAGGAAAGACAATCCCCTTTCCCAAAGATACGGAGATTGTCCAACAATACCTAAATTAAGTTTTGTTAATTGCCTTGCTTCTTTTTAAGAGTAAGGCAATTTTTTAATCAACTTTATATTTATCTTCTAATTTGCTAAACAAGAAAGAAATCACGACTCCAATCAAAAACATGATTAGACTGAGAATAAGCGCCATCACAAAACTCAAATTCATATTGGCTAAATTTTCTGCTGTGAAAGCAGGGAAAATAACTGTAGGGAAAATCGCTAAAGTCGATCCTACAACCAAGCCCAAAATAAAGTGGTACATTTTACTGTAGAATTTATCGAATAAAAAACTCACTAATTTGGCAAATAATAATATACAAAGAACTGCACCAATAATGAACGGAATCAACATCGCAAGATCAATATTTTTGATAGAAGTAGCCATTCGATCATAAAGACCAAAGTAAATCAAGAAATTCGATGGGCTCATTCCTGGAACGATAAATCCAAGAGCCATAATCATCCCACTAAAGAACCACACAGGAATACTCGGCATAATTTGGGTGAATGATTTTTCGCCTAGCATCATTAATCCAAAAACAAAGGCTGCTGAAAGAAGGAACACAATCATGTCAGAACCACTACGCCCTCTTTTTCCTGCCATTCTGTAAAGTGACGGAAAAGTGCCTGCCACAAAACCAATAAATAATGCTGTAAACCATGCTGCGTATGTTCCAAACGCTGCTTCTACGACTCCTGCGAAAAAGAGAATTCCAAGTACTCCACCGATGCCAATCGGCAAGAAGAATAAGAAATTTTTCTTAAACTCATGTGTAATGTTTCCGAGAAATTTCATCATCTTATCATAGACACCAAAAATGACGGATAATACACCTCCAGATAAACCTGGAAGAATCGCACCAAATCCAATGATAAATCCTTTGATTAATCTGATAAACCAATCCATCAAGTTTGATTTATCTGTTTTATTTGTATTCATATATAAACCTTCTTTTTTTATCAAAATTTCTTTGCAAGTATAGCATTAACTACATCTGCTCTCAATCTTGGAACAATATATGTTGTTATTTGTTTCAATACAAAACTTCTTTTATCATAAATAATATCAATATCTCAAAGTTATCGACAATGTCAGCTTGCCATTACGTATCAAAGGAATGACTC
>CAYFSZ010000039.1:10046-12982 GCA_964346085.1 uncultured Mageeibacillus sp.
TATCTCAAAGTTATCGACAATGTCAGCTTGCCATTACGTATCAAAGGAATGACTCGAAAACAAGCACGCGAAAAAGCGAATCCATTGTTCGAAATATTCGGTCTCGACGGTGACCAATTAAAATATCCGAGCGAATTATCAGGTGGAATGAGACAGCGAGCCGCTCTCCTTCGCACTTACTTGTTTTCCGAAGGAGTTGCACTTTTGGATGAGCCTTTTTCAGCGCTGGATACGATCACGAAGGGGAAAATCCATGAATGGTATTTACATATTATGCAGGAAATAAAATTATCGACTCTTTTTATCACACATGATATTGATGAGGCCATTCTTCTTTCAGATCGAATTTATTTACTCTCAGAAAGTCCTGGAACAATCAGCCATGAATTTGTGATTGATGAGCCAAAACCTAGAGACAAACATTTCAACTTAAGTGCTTCTTTTTTGGAATACAAAAAGAAAATTGTAGAATGCTTGCAACTATAATTTTGGGGAGCATAAGTTCATACAAATAATCGATTGCTTGACGTCTCTTCCCTTCAGTTGTACTATGTTTACACAATTGATAAAAGCGTTGATGGAACGAGTAATTGAAGTATTTCACCCCAGAGAATAAAGATCGTGGCTGTGAGTCTTTTGCTGAAATTTCAATGAAAACCACTCCGGAGCTGACTACGAACGTTGAAGGTCAATTTTTAACTAAGCAAGGCCAAAACCTAAGTAGATTCGTGAATCTGCGTCAATGATACAAAGAAGTGAAATACAAGGTGGAACCGTGTTATCAAGCACCCTTGGGCAGTCCTCAGGGGTGTTTTTTTATTCCTAAGCACCTTTGAAACATAAGCAAAAAGGAGAAAAAAATGGAAATTAAATTACTTGATGGTTCAGCATTAGAAGTGAAAGAAAATGCAACCGCATACGATGCTGCAATGACAATTAGTGAAGGCCTCGCAAGAAATGTATACTCTGCCAAAATTAATGGAGAAGCAAAGGATTTACGCACAGAATTATCCGAAGGAGATACTTTAGAATTACTGAAATTCGAAGACTTGAACGCTAAGAAAACCTTCTGGCATACAACTTCTCATATTATGGCACAAGCGATCAAACGCTTGTATCCTTCAGCAAAATTAGCGATTGGTCCTGCTATTGATGATGGTTTTTATTATGATATTGATATCGATCACACTTTAACCAATGATGATTTATCCAAAATTGAAAAAGAAATGAAAAACATCGTCAAAGAAAATCTCGAACTAACCTACTCGACAATGCCTAGAGAAGAAGCCATTGCTTGGGCAAAAGAACGTGATGAAGATTTCAAGGTCGAATTAATCCAAGATTTACCAGAAGATGCAACTTTATCTTTTTATACCCAAGGTGATTTCACTGATTTATGTGCAGGTCCACATATCATGAAAACTGGTCAAGTCAAAGCATTTAAATTATTACAAGTTTCAGGTGCTTATTGGCGCGGAAATGAAAACAACAAAATGTTACAAAGAATCTACGGTATCAGCTTCCCTGACAAAAAACTCTTGAAAGAACATTTGGAAATGTTAGAAGAAGCCAAAAAACGTGACCATAATAAACTCGGCCGTGAATTAGGCTACTTCACGACAATCGATGTGGTTGGTCAAGGCTTGCCTTTATTGATGCCAAAAGGTGCAAAAACTTATCAAATATTGACTCGTTTTGTTGAAGATGAGGAACAAAAACGTGGTTATCAATTGACCAAAACTCCTTTAATGGCTAAATCCGATTTATATAAAATTTCTGGTCACTGGGACCATTATCGCGATGGTATGTTCATTATGGGCGATGAGGAAGAAAAAGACGGCAATTCATGCTATGCTCTTCGTCCAATGACTTGTCCTTTCCAATATCAAATTTATAAATCCGAAACGAGATCTTATCGTGATTTACCAATTCGCTACAATGAAACTTCTACCCTATTCCGTAATGAGTCATCTGGCGAAATGCATGGTTTAATTCGTGTTCGTCAGTTTACGATTTCCGAAGGGCACTTGATGGTTACACCTGAACAATTAGAAGAAGAGTTTGTTGGCGCTTTTGAATTAGCCAATTACATGATTCATGCGCTTGGTTTTGAAGATGATGTGACCTATCGTTTCTCCACATGGGATCCAGATAATCGTGAAAAATATATCGGCAATCCAGAAGACTGGGAAAA
This sequence comes from uncultured Mageeibacillus sp., assembly GCA_964346085.1. Classification (GTDB taxonomy): domain Bacteria; phylum Bacillota; class Clostridia; order Saccharofermentanales; family DTU023; genus UBA5436. The sequence continues at coordinate 12,241 of CAYFSZ010000039.1, forward strand.
CGCACAAAATTCAATGAAGCAAATTTTGGATGACACTGGTATCAAATATGAAATCGGCATTGGTGAAGCTGCTTTCTACGGTCCAAAATTAGATATCCAAATGAAGAATATTTTTGGCAAAGAAGATACAATCATCACTGTTCAAATCGACTTCCAATTAGCAGAACGCTTTAACATGGTTTATATCGACAAAAACGGCGAGAAAAAACATCCATTCATCATTCATAGAACTTCCATCGGATGCTACGAAAGAACAATGGCTTTATTAATTGAAAAATATGCTGGTGCTTTGCCATTATGGATGGCTCCAGAACAAATCAAAATTTTACCAATCGCAGAAGCTCACATCGACGGGGCAAAAGAAGCAGCTAAACGTCTTTCTGCTGAAGGTTTCAGAGTTTCAGTCGATTCCAGAAATGAAAAAATCGGCCGTAAAATCAGAGATGCTCAAATGGAAAAGATTCCTTATATGCTCGTCATGGGTGATCAAGAAATCGAAAATCATAATTATTCAGTTCGTCATCGTAAACATGCCGATATCGGTGCAATGAGCGAAGAAGAATTAATCGAACGTTTGAACCGCGAAGTCAAAGAGTTCTGCAAAGATTAGTTTTTTACTTGGGTGACTTGAGAGATTTCAGAGCCATGTTCTTAGTAGCATGGCTCTTTTTAATTTACACCATTATCTGGAAATTATAATCAAAAAGCTACATCAGTGGACGGAAATTCCGGGAGCACCGGG
>CAYFSZ010000040.1:0-11609 GCA_964346085.1 uncultured Mageeibacillus sp.
AAAAGAAAAATTTTATCTGTTTGGAACGATGCAGCAGAGGCTTTTTTACAAAATTTTATAATTTAATGAAAACAATATAGTAAAATACACAAAAAAATTGTATGATACTGTATACAGTTAGTGACACTTTACAGAAATTAAGTAGGAGAAAATATGAAGAATATTAACGTAAAACAAAAAAAAGGTATTAGCCTGGGCCAATTAGGTTTATTCTTGGTATTAATTGTATTGTTCATTTTATTTACAATCTTAACACCAATTGTTAAACCAGGATCTACTTTTTTCCAATATAGTAGATTACTTAGTTCCTTGAACTATGCTTACTTTATCGGCTTCTTAGCCTTGGGAGTAACTTTTGTTATTTCTACAGGTGGAATTGATTTTTCGATTGGACCTGTCATGTTTGCTTCCGCTTTGATTGCAGGACAGTGCCTATCTTATTATCAATTGCCTTTGTGGCTATGCTTGATTATTTCGATTTTTGTAGGATTTGTTTTTGGTCTTATCAATGGATACATGGTTGCATATCGTTTCTTACCATCCTTTGTAACCTCAATGGCAAGCATGCAGATAGCAAAAGGAATTGGATCTGTTTTCACCAAAACTCAATCAGTAACATGGCCAGTAGGCGGACAAGAAAATTCTTGGTTTCGATATTTAGTTCGATACAATAATTTCCCTGTCGGCATTTTTATATTCATTGGTGTTGCAATTATCTGTGGTTTCTTCTTGTTCAGAACTAAACCAGGTAGATATATCCTCTCAATAGGTTCAAACAAAGAAGCAGTTAGACTTTCAGGCGTATCAACACAAAGATGGGAAATGCTTGCCTTTATCATTTGCGGTATGTTCGCAGGTATTGCAGCTATTTTCTATGTCGCAACATATTCAACTGTTCAACCTGGATTAGGTGATGCATTTAACAATGAGGCGATTGCTGCATGTGTTATGGGTGGTACTTCAATGACTGGTGGTAAAGCCTCTATCTTTGGTACAGTCATTGGTGCTTTAATTATTGCAATGTTACAAGAAGGAATCCTTGCATTTGGACTTTCCATCTCATATCAATATGTATTGACTGGCTTAATTGTTCTAGGAGCAGTTATCGTTGACGCTAGAAAGAATAAAAAGAGAGTGTAATGCCTTGGCATTATTGAAAAGGTGACAAATATGAATGAAGTTATTTTGAAAATGCAAGGGATTGATAAACAATTCCCTGGTGTAAAGGCATTAGATCAAGTAAATTTAGAAATTCGTTCCGGGGAAGTATTAGCTCTCATGGGAGAAAACGGAGCTGGAAAATCAACTCTAATGAAAATACTGACCGGTATCTACAAAAAAGATGCAGGAAGTATTGTTTATAATGGTGAAGAGGTTGAATTTAGCAATACAAAAGAAGCTCAAGATGCGGGTATTGTTATTGTTCACCAAGAGCTACAAATGATCAATCATTTAACGGTTGCACAGAACATTTTCGTAGGCAGAGAATTTAGAAAAGGTCCTATCATTGATGATCAAAAAATGAATGAAGAGGCTAAAAAGCTCTTTGATAAATTTGAAATTGAAATTGATCCTGAAGAAAACATGGGCAAATTAACCGTTGGTAGCCAACAGTTATGCGAAATTGCAAAAGCGATTTCGTTTGATGCAAAAATTATCGTTTTCGATGAACCGACAGCTGCATTAACTGAACATGAAATCCAACACTTATTTAAAATTATCCGTGAATTAAAAGAACTAGGAATAGGTATTGTTTATATTTCTCATAGAATGAATGAAGTTGAACAAATTACTGATCGCGTTACCGTTTTACGAGATGGTACTTATGCCGGTACAGTTCTTACAAAAGAAAGCTCTAAAGATGACATTATCAATATGATGGTTGGTCGAGTTATCTTTGAAACTCCAAAAGAGAAAAGTAATGTTAAACCTGATGCACCTAATGTTTTAGAAGTAAAGAATTTATCTGCTGGACCAATGGTTCGAGATGTCAGCTTCAATTTGAGAAAAGGTGAAATTTTAGGTTTTTCAGGCTTGATGGGAGCTGGACGTACAGAAACAGCGAGAGCAATTTTTGGTGCTGACCCTAAAGAATCTGGAACGATTATTTTAAATGGAAAACAAGTTGAAATTATGAGTCCGTCCGATGCAGTAGCTATGGGTATCGGTTATTTATCTGAAGATAGAAAACGATATGGACTAATGCTTGATAAAAATTTATTCGAAAACATGACATTGCCTTCAATGCAAAACTTTGTAAACGGAATTGTCATTAATATTCCAAAAGAAAAACAAAGAGCAAATGAAAATGTTGATATGTTAAGAATCAAAACTCCAGGAGTCAATCAATTAGTTGAAAACTTATCTGGTGGTAATCAACAAAAAGTTGTTATCGCAAAATGGTTAATTGCCAACTCCGATATTTTGATTTTCGATGAACCGACTCGAGGAATTGACGTTGGTGCAAAACAGGAAATTTATGAATTGATGAATACTTTGATTGACGAAGGAAAATCAATCATCATGATTTCTTCTGAATTGCAAGAAATTTTAAGAATGAGTGATAGAATAGTCGTTATGTGTGAAGGTAGAAAAACTGGAGAAATTTCTATCGAAGAAGCGACACAAGAAAAAATCATGCATTTAGCTACGAAGAGGGATTAGAGAATGAAAAAGAATAAGAATGTTTCTCAAAGTATTGTTATAATCGGAGTCATTGTACTGTTAGCAATTGTTTTCTCCGTACTGAGTCCGAGTTTTAGAAAGTATACAACAATCGTTACTTTGGTAGGATATATGTATTACATCTTATTGGTATCCATTGGTGTTACTTTCCCGTTGATTACTGGTGGTGTTGATTTGTCTTCTGGTACTGGTCTAGTATGTTATTCTATTATCAGTAGTTATATGTTTAACCATGCAGGCTTACCATTATGGTTAGCGATTGTAGCTGCTCCTTTAATGGGTATATTAGCAGGTGCGATTAATGGATTTGTCATTGCAAAATTCGATATACCTCCTTTTATTGCAACACTATCAATGTCCATGATTCTTAGAGGATTAGGATCAATTATTCCAAAAGGATTAACAGGTGTATGGCCAAGTGGAGGAGACCAAGGGGGATGGGTCCGTAGCGTATTACGTCAAAAATCTGAAAGTGGAACGATTCTTCCGATTGGTATTATTTGGATGGTTATTATCATCGGAATAATGACGATTGTTTTGAAAAAGACACAAGTTGGTCGTTATACAATTGGTATTGGTTCAAATAAAACAGCATTGGCATTGTCAGGTGTTAATGTTAACAAATACCTTGTGATTGTATACGCAATATCAGGTTTCTTTACAGGATTAGCAGCTTTAGCATATGGCTGGACATTCACTACAATTACTCCAGGAACAGGAGCAGGCTTTGAGTTAGAAGCGATTGGTGGTGCGATTATCGGTGGTGTTTCAACCAGTGGTGGTAAAGGAACAATCGTCGGAGCAGCATTAGGTGTTATCTTGATTTCATTATTAAAAACAGGATTACCAAATGTTGGCTTACAAGCAAATGCTCAACAAGTTATCACAGGTATTATTTTGATGGTTGCAGTTGCAATTGATATGATAAGAAACAAAAAATAATAGAATATTTGCAAAAAATTTGACATTTTATATAAATAAACAAATGTACATAGTTGTCTTTTAAACAAGGATGATTATAATATAAGTTATCTTAGTTCGAAAAGAACTATAAATAAAGGAGAAGAAAATGAAAAAGAAATTGATTTCATTAATGTTAGTTCTATCTCTCGTTATCGTTGGGATAGTTGCTTGCGGTCCAAAAGAAGAACCTGCTGAAGAAACAGCTGCTGCTGAAACAGAAGCTGCTGCTGAAACAGAAGCTGCTGCAGAAGAACCTGCTGAAACAGAAGCTGCTGCTGAAGAACCTGCTGGCGATTTAAAAGATGAATATACTTTCGAAGTTGTTTCAAAAGGTTTCCAATCAACATATTGGCAAGCAGTTTACAAAGGATTCCAAGATGGTATTGCTGCATTAGAAGCTGAACATGGTGTAAAAATCAACTATAACTTCGTTGGTCCTGACTCAGAATCTGACACTGCTGTTCAAAAACAACAATTTGAATCTGCTGTTAATACAGCTCCAGATGCTTTAGGCTTAGCTGCTATCGATACTGATGCATTATTAGATCCTATCCAAACAGCTTTAGACAAAGGTATCGGCATCATCGGATTTGACTCTGGTGTTCCTAATGCTCCAGAAGGCGCTATCTATGCAAATGCATCTACTGACAACTATGTTGCTGGTGGTATCGCTGCTGAAGGTTTATACGAAAAAATTAAAGACAGAATCGAAACTGGTTCAGTTATTGGCTTAGTTGCTCAAGACTCAACTTCAGAATCTGTTGTTAACAGAGGTTTAGGCTTCATCGACAAAACTATGGAATTATTAGAAGCAGATGGAAAAACAGCATTTGTTATCGGTAATGAAAAATACGTTGCTGACAGTAAAGATCCTACAGCTGCAAGCGAAGGCGAAGCTGATGTTATCATCAATGTAAGATCTGCTGCACAAACAACAGTTGAAATGTGCGCAACAGAAGCTACAGTATTATTAAATGACCCTAATATCGTTGGTATCTTCGGTTCTAACCAAGTTGCTGCTGAAGGTATTATTTCTGCAAATGAAAACTTAAACGTAACTGGTTCAGAAGATACAAACATCATCGCAGTTGGTTTTGACTCTGGTTCAGTAATCAAAGCTAATGTTTCAAGTGGCGTTATGTACGGTGCTGTTACACAAGCTCCTGTAGCAATCGGTGAAATCACAGCTAAATTAATGTTCGATATTGCTAATGGTAAAGAAGTACAAGATACAGATACTGGTGCTCAATTCTATACAGCAGAAAACATTGAATCTGAAGAAATCGCTCAAAACTTATATGACTAATCTTTAGTGCTAAATAGCTAAAAGAAGTAGAATATAAAAATCAAAGAGTCTATCATCTTGATAGACTCTTTTTTATGACTTCTCAGCATGAGGATATATAGTTAGATTGAAATACCCGCACATTCTCATTTTCTAAATTCTGCATATTTTGAAGTAACTGACAGAATTCATGATACGAATTCTATAGGATTATGCGCTATTATAGAAAAGGACTATGAGAGAGGAAAATGTTATGGAATTTTTGAATTTAGATGCATTTGAACTAGAGAATATCTTGAAGTTAATCATTGCGGCGATACTTGGTGGCATTATCGGGACAGAAAGAGAAATCAAAAATAGAGCAGCAGGTTTTAGAACACACATTCTTGTGACAGTTGGCGCATGTTTAATCATGATTATTTCATCGGATGCTTTCCCTCATTTTGAAACAGATCCAACTAGAATCGCAGCACAGGTTGTAAGCGGTATCGGTTTCCTGGGAGCCGGTTCAATCATGCAGAATAAAAAGGAAGTGAAAGGATTGACGACAGCGGCCAATATTTGGGTTTGTGGTGCATTAGGTTTAGCGATTGGCGCTGGGATGTATGCAGAAGCAATTACTGCAACAATTATCATTATGTTAGTGTTAACGATTTTAAGTCGTTTTGCACATCGTTTTTTCCATACAGTTAATAAAGAAATCATAGTTGATAAAGAAGTTATTGAAGAACTTAAGAACACGGAAGATAAGGAAAAACCCTAAAAATAGATAACTAAAAAAGAACCAGCCAGAATGTCTGACTGGTTCTTATCGCATTTAACAGAAATTAATAATAAAATTATTTCAACATTTCTTGGCCGCCGGAAACAGGTAATGCTTGTCCGGTTTCATTTTCTTGTTCAACCAAGTAGCAAACAGCTTTGCCTAAATCACTTGGCACAACACCCTTTCTCATTGGTACTTTGCTCAAGTAGAATTCGCGAACGTCTTCGACTGTTTTTGCACCTTTAACTTTTCCTGAATTGAGGTATTGAACATATAAACCGTTGACAGGGTCGGACCATAATGGACCATCTAAATTATTGCCCGGGCATACGGAGTTGACTTTGATATGGAAATCAGCAAGTTCAAGTGCGAAACTTTGTGTTAAGCCGATGCCACCGAATTTACTACCAGCATAAGCGAAATTATTTTTGCTGCCAGCAAGACCAGATTTGGAGTTGATCTGAACTATGTCCATCCAATATTCAGGATTGATTTCATGTTGTAATTTCATGATTTTTTGTGTGTATTTCACCATGAAGAAATAAGCATTGTAATTGATCATCGTGACGAAATTGAAATCTTTGGCTGTTAATTCATCCAAAGAACCAGCACGAACAACGCCTGCGTTAGAAACTAATACGTCAATTCCACCATAATAAGCCACAGCAACTTTCAATGCTTTTTGCACATCATCTTCGTCAGCGACGTTAATTTTGACAGAAAGAGCTGTACCTAAACCATATTCTGCATCAAACTCATTAGCTGTTTTCATAGCACCTTCATCATTTAAATCAGCGATGACTGTGTAAGCACCTTTGCTTGCTAGATCAGCAGCAATACCTTGACCTAAACCTTGTGCAGCACCAGTAACGAAGCAAACTTTTTGGTATACAGCTGGAGCAAAGCGAGGTAATTCATCCGTTGTTTGAATTGGTTCCCCTTCGCGTTTTCCGCTCGTGAATAAGTAATTTTCATAAGCATGTTCTGCAGTATCAGCAATACAGAATAAGATTTCATTGTTTAATAATAAAAAAGCAGGTTCAGTATTTTTTGCAGCTACGAAAGTTTCATAATCAGCAACAGCATTAGCAGCATTACTAGAACGAACAGCACAATCGTCACAAATTTTGAATGATTCATTCCAAGGATATGCTTGAATGATTGAACGTCCTTTTCTTGCATTACGCAACATTCTTAGCTTTGGAGCTGTTTGTAGAATGATTTCTTTTTGTTCTTCTGAAAAGCCCTCGTAGGCGAGAAGAAAATCTTTTGTTGAATTATTTTCCATCGTATTTACTCCTTCATACTTGACTAAATATTATGATTTCATAATACTTAATCTAGATATTATTTTATCTGGAAATCAGTCTATCACAGATTGATTTTCTTGTTAATTTTATGCGAAAAAATCATGTAAAAATAAAGAGGTTTATCATGGATAAGGTATTAGAAAAATTGAATCAACCAAACAGAGACCAACGCTTATCTGCATTAGCAGAAGTGATGAAAACAGAAGAATTTCCAACAAGAAATGATCGTTATATCAATAATCATATTCATACGATTTATTCTTTCTCACCATACTCACCAACAGCAGCTGTTTATGCAGCCGCAAAAGCTGGTCTTTGTACAGCTGGAATTATCGATCATGATAGCATTGCTGGAGCCGATGAATTCCTAAAAGCAGCTGAAATTCAGAATATTCCTGTTACTTGTGGATTTGAGCTTCGCGTTTCATGGAAAGATTCTCCTTTTGCAGAAAGAAGAATCAATAATCCAGATCAAGATGGTGTCGTTTATATGACAATGCAAGGTGTTGCAGCAAAGTATTTCCCAGTTGTTGAAGAATTCTTAAAACCCCTTAGAGAAAAAAGAAATCAACGAAATAGAGCAATGATTGACTCTTTAAATGAACGCTTAAGTGATGAGATGAAATTGGATTTTGATAATGATGTGATTCCACTTTCGCAGTATCATGAAGGTGGTAGCATTACGGAACGTCATTTGATGTATGCCTTAGCTATGAAAATCACATCTGTCATGGGTAAAGGTGAAGGAACAATTCGATTCTTCGAAGAAAACAATGTTACTTTATCAGAAAAAAACAGAACGATGCTTCTTGATACATCCTATCCATTCTATGAATATGATGTTTTAGGCATTTTGAAATCTTCATTTATTCCGCAGATTTTCATTCCTGCTGATGATGAATTATGCACTTTGAAAGAATTTGTTGCTTTAGGTGAAAAGATTAATGCAATTCCATGCTATGCCTATTTGGGTGATGTCACTGATTCTGTTACAGGCGATAAAGCAGCACAAAAATTCGAAGATGATTATTTGGAAGAATTATTTGCATATCTTGATGAAGTTGGTATCAAAGCTGTGACCTATATGCCAGCAAGAAATACGGCAGAGCAGTTAGCACGCTTGAAAGATTTATGCGTCAAACATAATAAATTCCAGATTAGCGGAGAAGATATTAACACACCACGTCAAGATTTCATTTGCTATGCAATGGAAAGAGACGAATTTACCAACTTAATTGATTCGACATGGGCATTAATTTCTCATGAAAGAGAAACAGAAAAAGATGAAAACAATGCTTTCTTCTCTGAAAAAATGGAAAAAGAATATCCAAATGTTGAAGATAGAATTGCTTATTTCAAAGGTTTAATTAAAGAATAGTTATAAAGTTTAACAAAGGCCAAATCTGCTATCGGTTTGGTCTTTTTTAGTAGGTATAGGAGGGAATCATCATGAAACGATCAGAAATAAATAAAGTCATTCGAGATTTTGAAGCGAAATTAGAAAAACATTGTTTTTGTTTGCCACCATTCTTACATTTTACACCTGAAGAATGGGAGGCAAAAGGTACAGAGTACGACGAGATTAGGGATAATGCGCTAGGTTGGGATATTACCGACTATGGTTTAGAAGATTTTAATAAAATTGGCTTATCTTTAATAACATTACGTAATGGCAATGTCAAAGATGATCGCTATTCGAAACCTTATGCAGAGAAAATGCTTCTTCTCTACGAAGGCCAAGTTTGTCCGAATCATTTTCATTGGTTGAAAATGGAAGATATTATCAATCGAGGTGGAGGAGATGTTGGTTTCAAATTATGGAATGCAACGGAAGATGAAGGACTAAGTGAAGAAGATGTTCATGTCAAAAAAGACGGTGTGATGCTGATAATTCCTGCAGGTAGCGAAATTATTTTGAAACCAGGTGAGAGTTTGACATTAACTCCTTATTTATACCATGAATTCTATGTGCCGATGGGATCAGAATATGCTCTGATTGGAGAAGTTTCTTCCTGCAATGATGACAATACGGATAATCGTTTTTATGAACCAATTGGACGTTTTCCAGAAATAGAAGAAGATGAGCCAGCATATCGTTTGCTATGCAATGAATACCCTGCGGCTAAAGTGAAATAAACGAAAATGATATATACAATAACGCTAAATCCCGCTTTTGATAAAACAGTACAATGTGTCAACTTTAAAGCGGGAGCATTGAATCGTGTCCTTAAAGCACAAGAGGATATCGGAGGTAAAGGCATTAATGTGTCGAAAATCATCCGTCTATTGGGCGGGGAATCAACAGCATTGGGATTTGTCGGCGAGATTCGCTCTCAGGAATTTTTGGATTATTTAGATTCCATCGGAATCAAACATGATTTTCTTTTTATCTCGAACCAAGTGACTAGAACGAATTTGAAAGTCATTGATAAAGAAAATCAAAGCCTAACAGAAATCAATGAGCCGGGGTTTTCGCTTTCTCTCCAAAATGAAGAAGAATTACTCGACAAAGTATGTATGCATTTGAATGCTGAAGATTTTGTTGTGATTTCAGGTAGCCTGCCAAAACAAGCATCTCCCGATTTGTATATTACCCTGTTCAAGTATATTCAAAAGAAGACAAAAAAGATTTGCTTGGATATTTCGGGAGATAACTTAAAGACATTAATCGAAATGAAGCCTTTTTTTATCAAACCAAATTTGATGGAACTTGAACAGCTTCTTGGGAGGGAGATTGATACTGAGGAAAAATTATTTGCTGCAGCTGAATTATTACTGCAAAAAGGGGTAAAGCATCTATTAGTTTCTCTCGGAGAAAAAGGAAGCTATTATTTTTCAGAGAATAATCGAATTAAAATTCATCCTCTTACGGTTGATGTGATAAGCCCAGTAGGAGCAGGAGATTCCCAAGTTGCAGCGTTTACATTTGGGCATGCTCAAAAATACACGATAGATGAAATCCTTCGTCTTGCTGCAGGTGTTTCAACCGCGATGGTGACAACATCTGGTACCAATATTCCAGAACTTGAATTAATCAATCATCTGACGGAAAAAGTTTCCTTAGAGTATCGTTAAGCTCGAGTGAAAAAATGATTGTAAAACAAAATCAGCAGATTTATGCTTGCAAATGAATCAAGATGAAACATTTACGACTTGTCAGAATGTATAATAAATTTGATAGAAGATAAAAGAAAAGAGGTTTTTTATGAAAACAATTAAATGGGGAATTAGAGGAACAGGACATATTGCAAATCGCTTTGCGGAAGGTATGCAAGTAGCAGAAGGCTCCGAAATTGTCGCTGTTACTTCAAGAACGATGGAATCAGCAGAACGTTTTGCGGAAACATATCAAATTCCAGGTGTTTATGATGATTTTGGGAAAATGTTAAAAGAAGCAGACGTTGATGTTGTTTATATAGCAACTCCGAATAATTTTCATCATGCAGAAATTCTCCAAGCATTAGAAGCTGGGATCCCAGTACTTTCAGAGAAGCCAATGGTCGATAATACAAAGCAATTTGTTGAAGTAAAACAAAAAGCCGCTGAAAAAGATTTGTTCCTCATGGAGGGAATGTGGTCTAGATTTTTCCCGGCGATGAAAAAAGCGGCTGAATGGCTTGAAAATGGCGAAATCGGTGAAGTCTTGAACGTACGGGCAGATTTCTCGTACCAAATGGATCCTGACAAAGATCAACCATGGAAAGCTACGTTGGTCAACAATGCTGGAGCACTTCGTGACGTTGGTATTTATAGCTTGGCATTTGCAGATATGGCATTCCAAAAGTTCCCGAAAAGAATGGAACATTCCTTTTTATTCAATGGCGAAGTTGATAGCAGAATTGATTTGTTTTTAGAATATGATGCAGCAAAAGTTGCTTTCCTTAGCGCTGGGTTTACACATAATGGAAGTTGTACAGCAGAAATCGTTGGAACGAATGGACAAATTCAGGTTGGCCCAGAGTTTTGGAGACCAAGATCAGCTCGTCTAATAAGAAATTTAGACGTTATTGAAGAATTTACGGATGATTATCCAGCAACCGGTTTCCAATATGAAATCGAAGAAGTCGCTCAATGTCTCCGTGATGGCAAAAAAGAATCTGACTTTTATGCATGGGATTCAATTGGCAGAATCGCAACAATGATTGAAAAGATTAGAAAAGAAAGTAATATCAAGTATCTTTCCGATGAAGATTAATGATTTGAAAGAGTGATAACGATGGAATATTTCATTGCGCATGATTTAGGAACTTCAGGACTAAAAAGTAGTTTGTTTTCAAGGGAAGGCAAATTAATTCATAGTGTACTGCAAGAGTATCAGGCTGATTTCAAAGGCCGAGAGGCAACACAAAATCCATTATTGCTATTATTTGCTGTGATCAAAGGATCGAGACAACTCTCTGAATGTGTGGATAGAGAGGATATCAAAGCGATGTCTTTTAGCGCACAGATGAATGCTTGCCTACTCGTTGATGAAAAAGGAAATCCTCTACACGATACTTTTATTTGGGCAGACACTAGGGCAGATGAACAGGCAAATCAATTAACAGAAAAATTAGGATTTGAGGCAATTTATCAGAAAACAGCGAATAGAGCTGCTGCG
>CAYFSZ010000040.1:11709-12772 GCA_964346085.1 uncultured Mageeibacillus sp.
AGAAAAATTAGGATTTGAGGCAATTTATCAGAAAACAGCGAATAGAGCTGCTGCGAATTACAGCCTATATAAACTCATGTGGATTCGTGACCATTGGCCAGAAATCTATCAAAAAGCATACAAAATGTTGCAAGCCAAAGATTACATCAATTTTAAATTAACCGGAAAGATGGTCACAGATCATTCTGATGCATCTGGCACAGGAGCCTATGACATTCGTGAAGGAAAATGGTCTGAAGAAATTATTCAGGCGGCGGGTGTTCATGCTCATTTATTCCCAGAAATCATACAATCCGTCGAACCTATCGGCTATTTATTACCTCAAATCGCGAAAGAAATGAACTTATCAACAAAAACAATTGTTGTCACCGGGGGCGGAGATGGACCTTGCGCAACGGTTGGAGCAGGATGTATCGACGATAATCGTTTTTACTTAACTTATGGGACTTCTGCATGGATTGGTGGAACAACAGATGAGCCTTTTTTTGATGAAGAAAAAGCATTGTTTACTTTTGCTCATATTATTCCGAATAAGTACATGCCATTGGGAACAATGCAAGCAGCAGGTACCTCGTATACATATTTGCGCACTTTATTCGAAGATGAACAAGTGTCAGCCAAAGAGTATGATTTGCTCGCTCAAGATGTTAAACCAGGTTCTGAGGGTCTTCTTTTTCTACCATATCTGATTGGTGAACGAAGTCCAATATGGAATCCAAAAGCAAGTGGCTCATTCATTGGTATTCGTCCACAGCATCAAAAACCGCATTATGCTAGAGCTGTTCTTGAAGGGATTGCATACAATTTAGAATGGATTTTGTCTTATTTCCGAAAACAAGAAAGAATTGAAGAAATGGTCATCACAGGTGGAGGTGCGAAATCTCCTTTGCTGCGACAAATTTTTGCAGATATTATGGGGGTAGACTTTTTTGTTCCAGCTAATATCCAAGAAAGCACGAGTATTGCCGCTGCAATTATGGCTGGAATTGGAAGCGGATATTATGAAGATTTTTCTTGCTTGGGACAGTTTTTACGAATGAAAGAAAAAACAGAATTTATTGAA
>CAYFSZ010000041.1:0-11905 GCA_964346085.1 uncultured Mageeibacillus sp.
TGAGTTCTGATAATTTTACGTTATCCCTTTTATAACGTAAAAATTGAGTTCTGTTGAATTTACGTTATCCACTAGTAACGCAAAAATGATTTAATCAGTTTTTTGCGTGTTTATTTCCATAACGTAAAAATCGAGTTCTGTTGAATTTACGTTATCCACTAGTAACGCAAAAGTGTACAAACTAACTTTTTGCGTAATTCAATCAAAACTAGAATAGGGAAAAACCACTTGAATCTAAATTTGAAATCAATGTATACTTAAATCATCAAATTATTTTCCCTTAATTCATTTTAATAACTGACGGAATAGCTGCGTGATTCATCACGCCAGTATTTTCAACAATAAAAAGTTATGAGGTGAATTTATGAAAACATTATTCGAGATGCTTAAGAATTATAGTCAGAAATGTGATATCTTTTTAAAAGAACTAGAGAAAAAGAAATTTCCTGAGGTAGAGGGAATTTTAGTCATTTCTAACACAACGAAAAAACCGATTTATTATCATCGAACAAAAGATCCGTTAACGGGACAATACAACACAGAATATATTCCAAATAGAAATGTAAAATTAATTTCTCAATTGGGAGAAAAACGATATTTATTTAAGTTGAATAGATTAGTAAAAAAGAGAAAGAGACAAACGTCGCATTTGCTCAAAGATTTTCATGATAATGAGTTTGATAATTTGTATCTCAAGATGCATCCATTAAAGCGGGCATTCTTTTCTCCACTGATCCCAACTGTAGAACAAATCCGGACTGAATGGTTTAACAAACCATATCAAGGCAATTTTTTCAAAGAAAATGAGCGAATGATTATGACCCGTAAGGGCAAACGCGTGCGCTCGAAAACGGAAAAAATTCTTGCTGAAACATTTGATGAACTAGGAATAATGTATAAGTATGAATGTCCTCTTGAACTAGGAAATCGAATCATCTATCCGGATTTTACTTTTATGAACGATAAGTTAGAGCTAGTTTTTTGGGAGCATTTTGGGATGATGGATGATCCTACTTACGCCACGCATGCATGCAATAAAATCAAACAATATGAAAAACAGGGAATTTTTCTCGGAGAAAGATTAATCATTACATTCGAGGACTCAAAGAATGACTTAGATTATGAATGGGTTGATAGTCTAATCCAAAAGCATCTCTTATGATCCTAAGGCTAGAAGAATTATTTCAATTCCAATCCCATTTGGTAGATTTCATTTTTTGAAACAGAAAATTTTGTCGACAGATAATTAGAAGCAGATTTTAGTTTCATTCCTCCATCTAATAATTGCTGTAATTCTATTTGAATGTCATGTTTTAGATTGTCAGAAACTTCATTGTCCAAGTTTTCTCGTTCGGAATATTCAGCATAACCCTCGATGACAAGAACGAATTCACCTCTTGGAGCTTCTTCTTGATAGTGTGCAAATGCCTCTATTATCGTTCCATAAAAATAATTTTCATAGCGTTTGGTTAATTCTCTTCCAACCGCAATCTTTCGGTTTCCTAATTGAGAAGAGATAAAATCTTCTAATGTTTTTAGCAAACGATGAGGAGCTTCATATAATATAAAAGTTTCTTGCGTAGTTGATAGGTACTGTATCTGTTCGGATCGAATTTTTCCCTTGCCTTCTAAAAAACCAAAAAATAAATGATGGTCAGTATTGAGTCCAGATGCAATCAAGGCAGTTAGAGCAGCATTTGCTCCAGGTAAAGCAATGACTTGTATTTGTTGTTTCACTAATTCTTGAACAATAATTGCTCCTGGGTCAGAAATACAAGGCATGCCAGCATCTGAAACCAACGCAATATTTTGACCATTGTCTAGCATTTCGATAATCTGTTCGACCCTGCTTCTCTCATTATGCTGATGATAGCTCATCAATTTTGTTTTTATCGAATATTTAGACAGTAATAATGCAGTTGTTCTGGTATCTTCCGCTAAGATAACATCAACTTCTTTCAGTGTGGAAAGGCTTCGCATGGTGATATCATCGAGATTTCCGATTGGGACAGGAACCAGATAAAATTTCCCTATTTCCATAATTTACTCCAATTATTCTTTGCTTTCACCTATTGTAACATAGAATTTCTGGACAAAAAAAAGAGGGATTAAAATCCCTCTCTTTATCTATTATTCTAGGAAGATTATTCAGCTTCAATTGCGCCAACTGGGCAAACAGCTGCACAAGCACCACAGTCAATACATTGATCTGGATCAATCATATATTGAGTATCTCCTTCTGAGATGCAAGATACTGGACATTCTTCACAACATGCACCACACATAATGCAAGCATCTGATATAACATGAGCCATAATTAATTCCTCCTTACCTGACTTTTAACACATTCACATTTTAACAAACATATTTTTCACGAACAAGTTTTCTATAAAAAATTAGACTCTGCTAATCATCCATCAATGTATATTAATCTTCGGCATCATTTTTTCTTCTAATTTTTAACTCTTCAGAAACTTCTGGCCATTCAATTTTAGAATTTTCTAATGCGACTGTAATATGATACAAGACATCAGCAACTTCATGGATGATTTGATCCCTATCATTGTCTTTTAAAGCAAGGACCAATTCGAGTGACTCTTCACCTACTTTTCTGGCAATATAATCTGCTCCTCGATCTTGGAGATAATTTGTGTAGGATGCAACAACAGGATTTGCCCTGCGGTCTGCAACAATAGCATATAATTCTTGTAAAATATTTCTCTCTTGTGTCATTTTCTCTCCTCTAGTCTTGTTCAATTAATATTTTGGGAATACGAGTCGTTATCCTGCAAAGAATATCATAAGAGATAGTTCCAGCTTGAGCGGCTAATTCATCTAAATCTTTATAATTGTTATTTTTATCTTTCCCAAAAATACAAACTTCATCTCCAACTTTTACATCTTCGATTTCTGTTACGTCTAGCATACTTCTATCCATGCAAACACGGCCAACAATTGGCACTTCTTCTCCATGAACTAAAACAGTGCCCGAGTTTGATAAATGTCTATCAAAACCATCTGCATAGCCAGTTTCAATCGTTGCAATTTTCATTTTGTGATCAACTGCATATGTCATCCCATACCCTATGTAATTGTCTGCATTGGTTTCATGAATGGATGAGATTTTGGAATAGAAACTCATGACAGGTTCTAATTTTAAGGCTTTTTTCAAATCTCGGTTTGGGCAACAACCATACATGGAAATCCCAATTCTAACAGCATCCAGTGTCATTTCAGGGAAAAAATATGAAGCAGCACTATTGGCACAATGTCTAATTTTGAAATGAATATCCTTTTTTTCTAATTCATCAATTACCGCCATAAAACGTCTGAATTGAATCTGAGTATAAGGGTTTTCAGGTTCATCCGCAACAGAAAAATGCGTAAATATTCCTTCTACATCAAAATGCTTTTTAAGAATTAGATCTGCTAAATAGTCCACTGTTTCAGCTTTTTTCTCTTCACTCGCAGAAAAACCAATTCGATTCATACCGGAATCAATTTTAAAATGCACTTTAACTTTTAAATCATTCTTAGAAGGATTGACACGATAAAAATCTTGCATATCTTCTTTTAATGCTAAAGCATCAAATTCTGAACAGATTGTCTGTGTGATGTTGTATTGCAATAAATAGTCTGCATAGCCTGGATGGTATGGACTTAATACCAAAATCGGGGTTTCAATTCCTGCATCACGCAATTGTATTCCTTCTTGAACAGTTGCTACGGCTAAGTAAGAATAACCACATGCTTTCGCAATCTTAGCAACCCAGGAAGCTCCATGACCGTATGCGTTCGCTTTGATAACAGCAATTTTAATGACATTTTTGGGTAGAGCCTCAGAAATGTGTACTAAATTATTTCTTAATGCTGTTTCTGACAATTCACACCAGCTGCGAGTTGTATCCAAATCTATATCTGATTTTCTCATCAGTCGACAACCTTATAAATTCTAGTTGAATTGAAAAGTCTGTTTAAGCCTGAATAGTTAGGTTGGAATTCAATAATATCTCCAATCTTCAAGTCATGATTATATTTCGAAACATTAAAGATTGAATAGTCCATGGATGCGTTGAGAAATTCAATACCTTTTTCTTTTGTTTTAATATCAGAAAAGGTAACATCTTGCTCGCCTAAAGCCACAATAATTCTACGAATGACACCAACATCGTGAAAAGATGGTGAAATTTCCTTATAGTTCAGACCAAGATCTCCAGTTGGAGCACTATTTTTTCTTTTATTCTCGACAACTTCAGCATATAAACTAAAAACATCTTGATGTAAATCCATGATGCGATGCTGATAGGAAGTTTCTCTGCCAAATAACCATGCTTGACCAACGATGACATGATTAAAGTCGATTGGAAAATCTTCATCATATAGTGCTTCAATCATACCTGAGTTGCCAGCCGAAACGTATTCCATTTGAAAATCAAAACGCTCTTCAATACGATGAACTAAGTCTGTGAATTCTTGTAATTTTTGAGGATTTGTACGAACTCCATACATCGAATTTAATGCAAAGCGAAGTCCCTTAAATTCAATTCCACGTAGATTTAAAACTTGATGGACAAAATCAAAAATATCTTCTTCATTGATACCAGCAGACAAATCTCCTAGCTCAACTAAAAGAATTACTCCATGTTTTTTATTCTGCACAACTGCAGCATCAGATAAAGCGAAAACTGTCTCTAATTCTGAGTTTAAGGATATATCAACATTACTAACAACTCTTGTCACTTCTGAGAGCATCGGAATTCGATCCAAAATCAGATTCTTAGCATATGGTTTCACTCTTTCCAGATTATCTAAGGAAGAATCAGAAAAAGTTTGTACTCCTGCTTCCAGCATAATTTTGACAATTGGTTCATATGCTGCAACACCTTTCGTAGAAAAATGAGCAGCAATGCCTTTACTTCTCAAAAATTGTATTAGGCTTTGAATATTATATGTAAGCTTTTGACTATCAATACTTAAGCAAGGAAAATTTTTATATTGATTCATGTTTACCTCTCATCATTATGATTTTGATTTACATTCATTTTATCATTATTTTCATTTTTCGATAAAATTTCTACATTTTTATTCTGCAGTCTTTGTTTTCTCTTCTTTGAAAAACGAATTAGCAAGAAAATTAGAATCGCAATCGGTATGAGAATCGGTAATGCAACAATTAATAAAATCGTTAACCACTGCACAATTGCAACTAATGCCGTTAATAAACGAGTCCAACCAGAGCCAATGAAATAGGTAAAATCACTCCATGACATCATCGAAAATTTTACTTCGCGATTAGTATTTAATTTATCTGCGTATTCCATAATTGAAATATGAACTGATGAATAATTTACTTGTGAATCCCAAAAACGTAATTGCCCTTCTAATGATTCAATATCCATTGTAATCATATCAATTTGTGATTGGATCGTGATAATATCTTCCATAGAATCGGCATTTTCCAGCAACTCATAATATTTGTCTAAAGCTGCTCTCTGTGATTTCAAACGTAATTCAGTATCATAATAAGAAGACGTTATGTCATCTGTAGAAACGTCAACAAATTGCACATCTTCAGCTTCTTGTAATTTTTCGAAAAAGGCATCAAATTGTTCAGATGGAATATTAAATTGCGTATTAATGCTTATATAAGATTCTGATTCATTACGATTCAAAGATGTTTCATATCCATCTACATCTTTGACAAGTTTTGAAATGTTAGCATATGAAGCATCGACATCTTCTGTTCTAATATCAACATTGCCCGTTTTAATCAATTTACGAGCTATATTTTCGGACCCTGATGCCTGGCCAGATTCAATAGAAGGAGACTCATTAGATATCATCTCTGCTTCTTCAAATCCTACTCCTTGATCAATTGCCATACTGTCAGAAGTATTTGCTACATCATATGAGCTTGCAGAACAAGCAGATAACAAAATAGTAAAAACTAATAAAAATACTAGAAAAACATTATTTTTTAAGTGTAATCTGTTCATCACGCCGTCTTCTTTCTATAATTTCTTTTTCCAAAATGAGATCTTTTACCTTCATCAATCTGGTAATGTTAGATCTGTCATTTTCTTCCATCTTCATTGTAATAGAATGAATCGTTTCTTCCAAATCAGGAATCATTCTATGTTCAAGGGAATTTACTCTTCGGCGCGTCTTCTCAATTTCTTTTGCTAATAATTGTGTTCTTTTTTCGATAGAAGCAAGTTCTATCATCGTTGGGATTGCTTCTTGCAAAGCCAAAATAGATTGATCCAATTCTCCTGATACACCAGATAAACTGTATGGTAATGAAGTTTTACTTCTCTTTGCCTCTTGTGCAACAGCGTCTTCCTTATTTTCATCGTCTTTGTGCATCGAATATTCAGGAACCCGAACACTCATTAAGTTTTTCTCATTAATTTCAATCACAAAGTCATTATGTCCAGAGTATAAAGCCGTTTCGATCACTTCTTCACGCATAACGGCACGAGCAAGAACCATCTCTTGATTATAAACTTTCAAGAGACGTTCCACTTCTTTTCGTAATTCTTGATTTTTTTTGACAATAGCAAGGAATTGCCGCATTAATTCATCGCGTTTATCTTTTAATAATTTATGACCGCGTTTGGCAACTGATAATTGGCCACGCAAACGCATCAATTCCATTCTATTCGGATTTACTCGCATTATTGCCATTGATTTACCCTACTCTATTGCTTCTTAAATCATTGTTGATTAAATTTTTCAAAAATCTCATCTCGATAATATTGATCGATATATTGTTGTTTGATTCTGTTCAATTCTGTTTTTGGTAGAATTGATAATAAATCCCAGCCAATCTCTAATGTTTCTTCAATATTTCTGTTTACAGTGAATGATTGTGACACATAACGATGTTCAAATTCATCTGCGAATTTTGCATAAATACGATCTGCTTCACTTAACGCTTCCGCACCTAAGATGATTTCTAATTCTTTTGCTTCTTTACCTCTTGAATAAGCAGCAAACAATTGGTTCATTGTATCTGCATGATCCGCTCTTGTTTTCTTCTCACCAATTGCCTGGTCTTTCAAACGGGATAAGGATGGTAGAACATCAATCGGAGGTTGAAGACCTTTACGGTCAAGTTCACGATTCAAAATAATTTGTCCTTCTGTGATATAGCCTGTTAAGTCAGGAATTGGATGTGTTTTGTCATCATCAGGCATTGTCAAAATTGGCATCAATGTAATAGAGCCTTCTTTATTTTTCAATCGACCTGCACGTTCATAAAGCTCAGCTAAGTCAGTATAAAGATATCCTGGATAACCACGACGACCTGGAACCTCTTTTCTTGCTGAAGAAACTTCACGTAATGCTTCTGCATAATAAGTGATGTCTGTCAAAATAACTAAAACGTGCATGTTTAGGTCAAACGCTAAATATTCCGCCGTTGAAAGAGCAACCCTTGGTGTTGCAATTCTTTCAATCGCAGGGTCATTTGCTAAATTAATAAACATAACGGATCTAGAAATCGCACCAGTTTTTCTTAAATCTTCAATAAAGAAGTTCGCATCTTCGAATGTAATCCCCATCGCTGCAAAAACAACCGCGAATTTATCGGAATCAGCTAGCACTTTTGCTTGTCTTGCAATCTGTGAAGCGAGTTGATTATGTGGCAAACCGGATCCTGAAAAAATTGGTAATTTTTGTCCTCTAACGAGTGTATTCAAACCATCAATTGCTGAAATACCAGTTTGAATAAATTCATCTGGATATGCACGAGCAGCTGGGTTCATCGGTAAGCCTTTTGTATCCATCATCTTTTCTGGGATAATTTCAGGACCATCATCGATTGGATTTCCTAAACCGTCAAAAACACGACCTAGCATATCAGGAGAAACTGGCAATTCCATCCCATGTCCTAAAAAACGGACTTTGCTGTGCTCGACATTAATTCCAATTGAGCTTTCGAACAACTGTACTAATGCATTATTGCCACTAACTTCTAACACTTGACAACGACGAATATCTCCGTTGGGTAAAATAATCTCTCCGAGCTCATCATAAGTTACGTTCTCAACATTTTGAACCAACATCAACGGACCGGAAATTTCTTCGATTGTACGATACTCTTTAGCCATTTATGTCAACCTCCCTTGGGATAATATCTGCAATTTCAGAAGAAATTCTGCTGCTATAATCTTCATAAGATTTTTTGATATTCTCTTCTTCAATGTATTTCATACGTGCCAGATCATTTCGAATTGGTAATGAAACTAATTTTTTATAATTAACTTTATTCGCTAATGCTTTTTGCGCTTCATAATAGAAGTTCATCAAGCAATCTAACATGTAATATTGTTTATCGAGAGATGAATATGTATCAATTTCATGGAATGAGTTTTGATGCAAAAAGTCTTCACGAATAGATCTCGCTGCTTCTAATTTTAAGCGATCTGTAAAAGACAAGGAATCATGTCCGACCAAACGAACGATTTCTTGTAATTCTGCTTCTTCTTGTAACAAAATCATGGCATCTCTTCTTAATTTTGACCAGTTTGACGAAATGTGTTCATTCATCCAGCTATCAATTTTTTCTTCATATAATGAATAACTATTTAACCAGTTAATCGCTGGGAAATGACGTTGATATGCTAATGCTGAGTCTAGGCTCCAGAAAACTTGTACAATACGAAGTGTTGACTGTGCAACAGGATCGGATAAGTCACCGCCTGGAGGAGAAACCGCACCAATCGCAGTTAAAACACCAGTTCTATTATCTTGTCCCAAGCATTTAACCATACCAGCTCTTTCGTAGAACTGTGCTAAACGAGATCCGAGGTACGCAGGATATCCTTCTTCACCAGGCATTTCCTCTAAACGACCAGACATTTCACGAAGAGCCTCTGCCCAACGTGATGTAGAGTCAGCCATGATAGAAACTGAATAACCCATATCTCTAAAATATTCTGCAATTGTAATGCCTGTATAGATGGAAGCTTCACGAGCAGCAACTGGCATATCTGATGTATTTGCAATTAAGATTGTTCTTTGCATCAATGGCAAACCTGAGTTTGGATCTTCTAATTCAGGGAATTCATTCAAAACATCAGTCATTTCGTTCCCACGTTCGCCGCAACCGATATAAACAACAACGTCTGCTGATGCCCATTTTGCGAGCTGATGCTGAATAACTGTTTTACCACTACCAAATGGACCTGGGACAGAAGCTGTTCCACCTTTGGCTACCGGGAAGAATGTATCGATTGGACGCTGACCAGTAATGAGTGGTTCGCTTGGCGAAAATTTTTCTTGATAAGGTCTTCCAATACGAACTGGCCATTTTTGCATCAATGTCAATTCATGTTCTTCACCTTGCTCGTCAACAATAACCGCAACTGTGTCTGTAACCTTATATTCTCCAGCATCAATGGATTTCACTTTACCTTTTAGGCGATGAGGAACCAAAATTTTATGTTCTAAGATTTCGGTTTCATTGACTATCCCAATGATATCACCTGTTTGAACTTCATCGTCAATCTTTACTTTTGGTTCGAAATGCCAAGTTTTATCTCGATTTAACGCATGAACAGATGCACCACGATTAATATTATTTCCTTCGATTCTAACCAGTTCTTCTAACGGTCTTTGAATACCATCAAAAATTCCACCGATTAATCCAGGACCAAGTTCAACCGATAATGGCTCATCTGTCGTTGTCACGATTTCTCCAGGTCCAAGACCTGCTGTGTTTTCATAAACCTGAATTGATGCTTGATCTCCATGCATTTCAATAATTTCACCAATCAAGTTTTTTTCTGAAACGCGAACAATGTCAAACATTTTTGCATCTCTCATGCCATCAGCAATGACAAGCGGTCCTGAAACTTTAATTATTTTGCCTTGTTTCGAACTCATATATTTCCATCCTCATTTCTTATCGTTATTCTTCATCTTCTAGGTTAAGAAAATCCATGCCAACTGCTTTTTTAACAGATTCTCTTAAATGACTTAAAGCATAATTTTCTCCACCTTTACTCGATGGTATCAAAATAATCGCAGGCTCAAATTGCTCAGCATAGCGATCAATAATCTCTTTATTTTGTGAAGCTAAATATTCAGTGACAAAAATCACTTGATAATTGGCTTTATTTAATTCTTTGATTTGGCTTAAGGCATACTCAGCATCATCGGTCGTAATGACGTGGAGACCGATTCCTCTAAATCCTAAGACACTATCCGCATCACCGATTACAGCTACTTTTCCTACGTTCATCTTTGCTCCTTAATATCCTGATCGAATCAATTGTGAGATACGTTGGGCAGAGAATTTATTGGTTGCAACTGCTCTCGCAACTCTAATGATCTTTCGTTCTAAACTTCTCACTAAGAAATACGATGCAACATTTTCTACTCCAGGACCAATTGATTTCGCAGCCTTAATTTTTCGAATCAAGAAAGAGTCTACTTGTTGTGAAAACTTAGACGCCATCCCTAGTTCTCTATAATTTCCAACAAACTCTGTAAATTCACCAAATCCCTTTTTAGTCAATTCACTGGATAATTCTTCATCAGAATGTTCATACAACTCCGTCCATTCCTCAATTGAAATCGTTCCTGAAGAAAGAATAGATTTCACGAAGAATTTATTATCCATACGTAAACTACGGCAACGGAATATCATTTCCAAATTTTGAAAATCTTGTTTAGAAAGATAATAGTCCGTCAACCATTCTGAATCTATTTCTGATGTCAATTTATTCTCTACATTCACTTTTTGTTGGTCCACCAAATGATCTATGTCTGCTAAATCATAGTTCAGAGAATAATTTTTGATTGCTTGGCGAATTGTAAAATCAATCCAGTCAGGCAAATATTCTTTACCAAAACTTTGACTTGGGCTAAATGGTTCACCAGCTAGATGACTGTTTAGACAGTCTAAAACTCGTCTCGGTTCTACCGTATATGGACCAACAAATAAATGTTCTATATCTGATAAAGAGATTGTTTCTCCGGACCCGAGTCCAGCTCGAAGAATAACTTTTAAATTATGAGCATCTTTTTCAATTAAGAAGAGTCTAATCAATGAAAAGTTAGGATTCGAAGTACGTAGTAATTCGAAATCTTCAATCTCTGACTGATTCAAGGCATCATCAATCGTATCTCCTGTGTAGTTTGCTTCACGAATCAAGTTAAGCAAAGTTTCTTCAGAATTTGCTTGAAAAAGCTGTTGAATTTGAGTTTCTTTGAAAAAACGTTTCTCTTTGCTCGCCAAAGTGCCGTAGGCATAAAGCCAACTTCCGATTGGATGCTCATCGATATTAAATTGGTATAAATATTTATTTTCCATTTTTTATCTAACTAAATAATAAATTTGCTGCCAGAGAGGATAATTCTGCCCGTTTATCTCTAAGAATTAAATCAAGACTTAAATTTTCTTCCATTCGATCATGAACAACTAATAAT
This sequence comes from uncultured Mageeibacillus sp., assembly GCA_964346085.1. Lineage (GTDB taxonomy): Bacteria > Bacillota > Clostridia > Saccharofermentanales > DTU023 > UBA5436. The sequence goes on from CAYFSZ010000041.1 coordinate 11,440, forward strand.
CCACCTTTGATATTGGCTTCAGGACCTGCTGAGAATTGATCGCCAAGTTCTTCGAGCAATCTACCCATAATGCCTTGATCTTCTCGATTAAGAGAAATCGTCCCCCCTGTAATATGACGAGAATTCACAAACGATTTGTATAAGGTGACTTTTTTATCTTCATCTAATGTTCTGAATTGGTTCACAGCATCATCAATAATACTTTGGATTAACTGTTGTCTTTGTTCTAGCCTCAATTGTCTCGTTTTGCTCTCAATGATGCTATCATTTCGAGTATAAATTGCGTCAACCTCTGCATGAATTTGTCGATCAACTTCTTCTGTTAATTCAAAAATGTCCAAATCTGTTTGTGAAGAATTCTTTGCAATTTCTGCATCCGCTTTTGCGATAATCTGCTTTGCTTGCTCTTCGGCTTCAGATAAGATAACATCAAGAATTTCTTTAATCTTATCCATTTTTTCCTCCA
>CAYFSZ010000042.1:0-11893 GCA_964346085.1 uncultured Mageeibacillus sp.
TGGTGGCAATTGGCTGAAACTTCGAATTGTCACCCGTTAGCAGAAATCCCCGAATGGTGGCAATTGGCTGGAACTTCGAATTGTCACTAAATCACTAATCGATAACCGCTAAACCGAAACTGTTTGACCCTAAACCGTATTCGCTATATAGTACAACTGTTATGTCTTTCATTTGGAAAGACCAAAGCTAAACGTTACTCGCCTGATAGTACAACGATTATGACCTTTGTTTAAGGGGATTGCATGAACAAGAATCAAAAAGATGAGTCGATGTTGGAAAAAACATTATTGGAAAAAGAGACACCGAGCGAAAATCAAAGCAAAGAACCTGTTTTGAAAGAAACGCTCGTGAATCGAAATCGCAATGAACACAATAGCTTTAAAGCGTTTCTGAAAAAACAGAACATAGAGATCTCGTTCAAACGATATGCGATTGATGCTTTGGGAGCGATGGCATTAGGTTTGTTTGCGAGCCTTTTAATAGGAACGATTGTCAATACAATTGCTGGACTCATCGGGGTTGAGACACAAATCGGTGCAATCCTTTCTCAAATTGGTCAATTTGCAACGAAAGCAACTGGGGCTGCGATGGCAGTTGCAATTTCTTATTCGCTTAAAGCGCCACCTTTAGTCATGTTTACAACAGCTGCGGTCGGTATGGCAGCAAATGAATTAGCAGGAGCAGGTGGTCCTTTAGCTGTTTTAATCATCGTTCTCCTGGCAACTGAAATCGGAAAACTCGTTTCTAAAACAACAAAAGTAGATATTATTGTAACTCCCTTAGTGACACTCGTAGCAGGCGTTGGACTCACGCTTTGGTGGGCACCTTCCATCGGAAAAGCTGCAACAAGTGTTGGAACGGCTATTATTTGGGCGACAGAACAACAACCGATTATCATGGGGATAGTGGTTTCGGTATTGATGGGAATAGCATTAACATTGCCTATCAGCTCAGCGGCAATTGCAGCTGCTTTTGGCTTAGTTGGTTTGGCTGGTGGTGCAGCGCACGCAGGTTGTTGTGCACAAATGGTCGGCTTCGCTGTGATGTCCTATAAAGAAAACGGAGTTGGAGGATTACTCGCACAAGGTCTCGGCACATCGATGCTACAAATGCCCAATATCGTCAAAAACCCCAAAATTTGGATCCCCCCGATTTTGGTTTCAGCGATTACAGGGCCTTTGGCTACAACATTGTTCAAATTAGAAATGAATGGGGCACCGATTTCTGCGGGTATGGGAACTTCAGGGTTAGTTGGACCAATTGGAGTACTTACGGGATGGATTAATCCTTCAGAAGCTGCAATCGAACACGGTGCGCAAGCAATTCAAGCGGGACCGATGAATTATGTTGCACTCATTTTAATCAGCATTGTCCTACCAGCAATTCTCGCTCTGATTTTTGCAGCGGTTTTGCGCAAAATGAACTGGATCAAAAACGACGATTTAAAGTTAAATTTAGGCTAGAAAAATTGACTGCGAACACGTCAGATTGAATGGCAATAAAGACTACCAACAAATTGGAAACTGATAATCAACTACGAACACATCAGATTGAGTGTCAATTAAAGAATACCAACACAATGGAAACCGATAAACAACTCAACCTCATCAAACCAAATGAACTCTACTTTCAGAGCTATCAGGACGCGCTGAAAGAAACACCCAACGAACTCGAAAAGTACGGTTACCTTGATATGCCTTGTGAAGACCTCAAACTTTACATTGAGAATTTCCTCTATGGCAACGGATTACCTGACGGTTATGTCAGAAGTACGTATTTGTGGCTAGTGCAGGACCAAATTTACATCGGACAAGTCAATATACGCCATGCACTCACGGAAAATCTCGAAAAATACGGTGGACATATTGGTTATAGCATTCGTAAATCGGAGCAGGGAAAAGGCTATGGATCCGAGATGCTTGCGAAAACTTTAGAATATGTAAAGCAGAATTTTAATTTTTCAGAAGTGCTGATTACCTGTGATGATGACAATTACGCTTCTGCCAAAGTTATCGAAAAAAATAGCGGTATTCTACAAAATAAAATAGTCAACACAATTGACGGCCAAAAAATCCTAACCAGAAGATATTGGATTACAATTAAAGAGGATTAGAATGAAAAAAACAAATGTCATGCGAATACTGGACCAACACAATATCGCCTATCAAACCTCAAGTTATTCAATTGAAGATAATCAACTAGATGCAGTTACGGTTGCAGAAAAAATTGGTCGAGAACCGGAGAACGTGTACAAAACCCTTGTCACAAAGGGGGACAAAGATTATTTTGTTTTTGTCATACCGGGGAATAGTCATTTAAATATGAAAAAAGCTGCTGTCGCAGCAGGTCAGAAACGCATTGAAATGATTCAACAAAAAGAGCTGAAGCCATTAACTGGGTATATTCATGGTGGTTGTTCACCCATCGGCCTAAAAAAACAATTTCCTATTTTTTTTGAAGAAATGGCGGAGCTTCTTGATGATGTTGCTATCAGTGCAGGGCAAATCGGCGTTCAAGTGATTGTGAACCCAAGAGAAATTGTAGCTTTTTTGAATGCGTCATTTGTTGATTTAATTTAATCTTGTTAAGAAAACTCCTCTTTGCACTAGCTTTTCTAATCGCATCATTCGCTGATTTAATATAAGAAAAAAATTCACATCCACAAAATATAGGAAATCCCTTTGCTTACTCGAATAAACTATATAAAAACTTAATCTAAAATATCTGTATTTTTGATATGATTAAAATACTATTATTTAGAAAATTACTTGAGGAGGGCTTATGTTTCAATTCAAGCGTGACCTAAAACTTGGGACGGCTTCGGCATCAGCACAAATTGAAGGTGGAGAAATCAATTCCAATTGGAATACATATTCTGATGCAGGAAAAATTCTTGATGGTTCAAATGTCAAACGTGCGAATGATCATTGGAATCGTTATGAGGAAGACATCGATTTACTAGATCAATTAGACATTCGTTATTATCGTATGAGCCTTGAGTGGGCAAGAATTGAGCCTGTACAAGGGACATTTGACTATGATGCAATTCTTCATTATCGAGATGAAATCAGTAAGATGAAGGAAAAGGGAATTGAAGTTCTCGTGACTTTGCATCATTTCAGTCATCCACAATGGTTTGAGGATTTAGGTGCATTTGCGAAAAAAGAAAATATCCCGATTTTTCTAAAATATGTTGAATATGCGGTGAAACAATTAGGTGACTTAATTCCAGCTTATTGCACGATTAATGAACCGAATGTTTATGCTGTGAATTGCTTCCTGTTTGGTGAATGGCTCAATGAAGAGAAGAAGTTTTTCAAAACGCTTCGTGTGATGAGTATTTTTGCAACAGCTCATATCAAAGCCTATCAATTAATTCACGATATTTATCAACAAAATAATTGGGGCGATGTGAATGTTACGTTTGCCTTGCATATGCGCTGGTTTACACCTGCAAAAGATAATTTTATCGATCGAACAGGTGCGAAGATTTTCCATTATTTATTCCAAGGTGCTTTGTTTGAGACCTTTGCGACAGGTCGATTCAAATTTCCGTTTTCCAATTTTGATCGTCTCCCTGAAGGAAAATATTTGGATACAATTTCTGTTAATTATTATTCAAGAGGCATTGTTCAGAATTTCAATGACAAGGTCAAAAAAGGCGTGCCGAAAAGCGATTTGGGCTGGGAAATTAATCCGCAAGGGCTTATCGAATGTGCCAAGAGATGTTATGAAATTATGCCATTACCAATTATGGTCACAGAGAATGGAACATGCGACAATCAAGATGATTTCCGTCCACGCTATATTTATGATCATTTGAAAGCAATAAATGATTCTGACTTGCCATTTACACATTACTATTACTGGTGCTTCCTCGATAATTTTGAATGGAAAGAAGGGGAATTGCCGCGTTTTGGCTTGATTCATTGTGATTATGAAACACAAAAGAGAACAATCAAAAGAAGTGGTTTCATGTATAAAGAAGTGATTGCGAATCAAGGATTTACCGAAGAAATGTATCAAAAATATGTGGAACCAGCGAAATATCATCATGGGGAAAGAAATATATTGAGTGAGTTTTTACCACCAGAAGAATATGAAAATCATCGCTAATACATGCACGAGGCGTTGGCGATTCAGTCACTTCACACTCAAGAATATGAAAATCATTGCTAATATAAGCTATACCGGAAACAATGAGGAGAAAACGATATGGCAGAGAATAATAATTTGACGAATACAACGAATCAGATTAAACATAGTCCGAAGCGTAATTACTTATTCGGTATAGGGACAATTGGTAGAGACATGGTCTACGCATTAACTTCCATGTTTCTGATGTACTACATTACTGATGTGCTTGAATTAAGTGTTTGGGCAATCGGTTGGGTTACATTTATCATGCTCATTCTGCGCGTGTTCGATGCAGTCAATGACCCATTTATGGGAATGCTGATAGATAATACAAAATCGAGATTTGGCAGGTTTAAACCATGGATTGCTGTTGGAACGGTGACCTCTGCGATTGTCACCATCCTTTTATTTCATGATTACAATGTCTCAGAAGGGAAATATTTAATCATTTTCGCAGTGCTATATCTGTTATGGGACGTGACGTATACAGCTCATGATATAGGCTACTGGTCAATGCTTCCTGTGCTTTCGGAAAATCAGAAAGACCGCGAAAAAATTGGTTCGATTGCTAGAATATGTGCAGATATAGGGATGTTCTCGGTGGCTGCAGGAATTGAGCCTGTGTCAGCGGCATTAGCAGAAAATTTTGGAGGCGAAAAACAAGCATATTTTATCATCGCAGTTGCTGTGTCTATCTTGATGGTCATTTGTTTAGCCTTCATGCTTCTTGTCGTCAAAGAAGATAGAACACTTGATGCCAATATAGACAAAACCTCCGCACGAGAAATTATCAAAATAATTGCGCATAATGATCAACTCCTCTGGATTATCATTTCAATGGCGCTGTTCACAATCGCTTATAATACGACTATTAGCTTCGGCTTATATTACTTTGAATATATTTTTGGCGATAAGAGTGTCTACAGCATTTTTACAATTATTCTAGGCATTTCTCAGCTAACGGCAATCGCATTATTCCCCATGATTTCGGCTCGCATGATCCGCAAGAAATTATATGGAATCGGAATTATTTTAGTCTGTTTTGGTTATATCGTTTTCTTCTTTGCCAAAACATTGCTAACAGTTTCTATTGGTGGGATTTTCATTTTTATCGGCGAAGGATTCATTCAAATTCTCATGTTAATGTTCATTGCGGACTGCGTTGAATACGGCGAATGGAAGTTTGGTAAAAGAAATGACTCAATTACATTGTCAGTTCAGCCATTTATCACTAAAATAGGAAGTGCAGTAGCTGCAGGCGTTGTTGGCTTAACCGTCATTGTTGCGGGTGTGAAAGAAGCGAACAATGCAGCAGAGATGACTGCAGAAGGAACCTTTATTTTTAAAACAGCGATGCTAATTTTACCAGTGATTTTAATCATCATTGGCTATTTTATCTATCAAAAGAAATTTATCGTTGATGAGAAAAAGTATGCAGAAATTGTGGCTGATTTAGAAGTACAGAGAAAAGAAAAAAAGAATTAAGGAGAAAATTATGTCAACACCACATATTGGCGCACAAAAAGGCGATATCGCAAAAACCGTTTTAGTACCAGGAGATCCACTTCGTGCAAAATTTATTGCGGATACCTACTTAGAAGATGTGAAATGTTTTAATACAATCAGAAATATGTTTGGTTATACAGGAACTTATAAAGGAAGAGAGATTTCTGTTATGGGAAGCGGTATGGGGATGCCATCTATCGGAATTTATTCGTATGAACTTTACAAATTTTTTGATGTTGAAAATATTATTCGTGTCGGTTCTGCAGGTGCGTTCTTGGATGATGTTCACACAATGGATATCGTGTTTGGTATGGGTGCATGTACCAATTCAAACTGGGCAGCACAATATAATTTAACAGGCACATTTGCTCCAATCGCTGATTACGGATTATTGAGTAAGGCAGTTGCGGTAGCTGAAGAACAAGGCAAAAAGTATATAGTCGGCAATATTTTGTCTTCAGATGTATTCTACAATGATGATCCAACATTCAATGATCAATGGAAAAAAATGGGCGTCATCGCAGTGGAAATGGAAGCAGCGGCTTTATACATGAATGCAGCACGCCTTGGCAAAAAAGCATTATGTATTTTGACCATTTCTGATCATTTATATCATGATGAAATTATTTCAGCTGAAGCTAGACAAACTGGTTTTGGCAATATGATTGAAATCGCTTTGGAATTAGCATAATTTGATGATTGAGGAGTTGCCATGTTCTGTTGATATAACATGCGTGACTCCTTTTTTATAAGGGAAAACAATGAAAACCAAAATACTTTTAGTGGAAGATGAGCAAGATATTGTTCAGGAATTGACCTCCTTTTTAGAACAAGAAGGTTTTTCTGTAGTGTCTGTGAATGGGCAAGCAGCAGCGATGACAGTTTTAGCTGAACAAACTCCGGACCTCGTTTTGCTCGATATTACGCTCAAAGAGGGGAATGGTTTTTCGCTTTGCTCAGCCATCAAATCTAATTATAAAATTCCGGTCATTTTCTTAAGTGCTTTGGGAGATGAATTCAGTACGGTGACTGGTCTTGAACTCGGAGCGGAAGATTATATTGCAAAGCCGTTTAGACCACGAGAATTGATTTCCAGAATCAAAAATGTACTGAGACGACAAGATAAGATTGAAGTTGTTCATGTGGCTAATCTCACAATCGATACGCATAAAGCAGTTATCATGAAGAATAACGAAGAAATCATTTTGTCAGCTTTGGAATATAAGTTGTTACTAGTTTTTCTCAATAATCGAGAGCGAATTGTCACGAGAGATATGCTTGTGGAGGAAATTTATAATTCCTCCGGTGAGTTTATTCAAGATAATACTTTAACCGTCTATATCAAGCGACTTCGTGAAAAAATAGAAGATGATCCGAAAAATCCGCAAATACTCAAAACCATTCGCGGAATTGGTTATCGCATGGATTGAACGCCGTTATGTTATCTTTTTTGCGCAATCCTGAAATCAAAAAAATGCTAATGTGGCATAGTGTTATCTGCGTGGTACTTTGCTTAATTTGTCTTTTCACAAAACCTTTTCTAATTTGGTTTTGTCTAGGTGTTTCATTGTTATGGAATTGTCTGTTTTTTATGTTTCAATATCGGCGTTATCGAAATATTGCAGCCTTAAATCAATCGCTAGATACCATTCTTTTTACGGAAAAAACATTATCGCTTGAGACTTATAAAGAGGGTGAGTTAAGTATTCTTTCAACGAATATAGAAAAACTATTATCGCGCTTACAAGATAAGCAAAATCTACTTGCAAAAGATAAGCAATTTTTAGCAGATAGTATTGCAGATATATCGCATCAAATACGAACACCATTAGCTTCGTTGCAATTACTTGTCAACAATTATCATTTAGAGGAGAATCCACAATTAAAGCAAGAAATTTTGCGCAAGATTTATCGCAATCTGGATCGAATGAATCGCTTAATTGAAAATCTCTTGATTCTGTCAAAACTTGATGCAGGCACTTTGAAGATGAATTTGCAAACTGTGCCAGTCGAATCAATTGTAGATAAGTCTTTACATTCTCTAGAAATTAATTTAGAACTAAAAAATATCTCTGTGCAGAAAGCAGTGCAAGGACAGCTGATTTGTGATGAGTTTTGGATGACCGAAGCCATCACTAATTTAATTAAAAATGCAATCGAACATACACCGGAAAATGGGCAAATCACAATTGAGAGCCAAACCAATCCACTCTTTACTGAATTGCGTATAGTTGATACTGGGCCAGGAATTTCTCCTCAAGATTTACCGCATATATTCGACCGTTTTTATCGCGGTGAAAATGCCAATCCGAATAGCATTGGGATTGGTCTAGCGCTCGCCAAACAAATCATCCATGCGAATTATGGTGAAATTAAAGCAGGAAATCATGCGCATGGAGCATATTTTCAAATTCGTTTTTATCAACAAATCGTCTGATTTTTAAAAATATTGATAAGTGACAATTCTGTCAGTTTGTCGTCAGGTTATTGCCATTTTCACTTGCTATGATAAAGCTATGAAAATAAATCAATTGGAGGTAAATCATGGCTTTATTAGAGGTAAGAAATCTTAACAAAATCTACAAACAAGGGGAAAATACAATTCATGCATTGGACAATGTCTCTTTCTCTGTCGAAAAAGGAGAGTTCATTTCCATTATTGGTCCTTCGGGATCAGGAAAATCGACTTTACTTCATGTGCTGGGTGCAGTTGATAAACCTGACTCAGGTGAAATTTTCCTAAATGGTCAAAGTGTTCTGAAGCAAAATGATGAACAATTGGCAGTGTTCCGCAGAAGACAAGTCGGGTTAATTTATCAGTTTTATAATTTGATTCCGATTTTGAGTGCAATTGAGAATATTGAACTTCCAGTATTGATGGATGGTCGCCAAGTGAATCAAGAATATCGCGATGATTTGTTGAAGGTTTTGCAATTAGAGGGAAGAGAAAACCATTTGCCAAATCAACTATCAGGTGGCCAACAACAGCGAGTGTCCATCGGTCGTGCGTTAATCAATCAACCAGCACTTGTTTTGGCTGATGAACCAACAGGCAACCTCGACAGTGAAAATTCCAAAGAAATCATCAAATTATTGAAACTATCAAATCAAAGATACAAACAAACTCTCATCATCGTGACGCATGATGAATCGATTGCCTTACAAGCGAATCGTATCATCGCAATTGAAGACGGGAAAATCGTCAGAGATGAGGTGTTAAGAAAATGAGTATTTTTGCAAAATTAGCATTTAAAAACCTAAAAGAAAACAAGAATCGAACATTAATCACTGTCATTGGAATTATCATGTCAACAGCAATGATTTGTGGTCTTGTATCTTTGATTAGCAGTTTTCAGCGTTTTTTCTATAACAATACAGTAGCTGAAATTGGTTCTTGGGATGTAATGTATGATTCATTGTCTGATGAGCAATCTTCAGATATGACTAGTGATGCAGATGTGAATTATTTTCTTCAATTGCAGAATTTAGGCTATGCAGAAATTGAAAATTACAATGAATTTAAACCGTATCTTTTTGTTGGAGGATTACCGCAAGATTATTCTGTTTCTCAAAACGAACAAGAATTATTTCCGATACATTTAAAGGAAGGGCATTATCCTATTAGCCCAGAAGAAATAATCTTGCCAGACCATTTTTTGAAACGTACTGAAAAGGAGTATAAAATTGGGGATCAGATAACATTGAATATCGGACAAAGAACTTTGCAAAATGATAATAATGATGAGCCTAGTCCTGATGAATCAGGTACAATGGATATCGGACAGAATAATTCTACATTAACGCAATTTACTCAGTTAATCACCGACGACAATGCGAAGAGCATTGAAAAAATAGAAAAACCTGTTTCAAAGACTTATACAATATCTGGTTTTTATGAACGTTCCGATAATGAAAGATTTGAAGCTCCAGGATACATGGCATTGACCATTGCCGATGAATCTTTAGAAAATCAAAATTCCACATATTATATCAAGCTGAATCAGTCGAAAGATTCTTTTTCTTTTTTAGAAAAATATCCGTTGGATACGTTTCATCAAGCGAACAATGAAGCATTGCGCTATAAGGGGATAAGTACCAATGATGGTTTTATTGCCACAATGGTTGCGATGGGAACGATTTTTATGGCGATTATTATGGTTGCTTCGGTTACTTTAATCAGTAATGCGTTTAATATCACATTGTCCGAACGAGTTAAACAGTTTGGTATTTTGGCTTCTGTTGGAGCTAGCAAAAAACAATTACGCAAATCAATTTTGATAGAAGCATTAATGATTTGTGTTATCTCTCTGCCGCTTGGGATAATTGCTGGATTATTGGGAATCAAGGTAACGTTGATTTATATTCAGCAAATTGCTTCTGGGGTTTCTCAAAATTTCATGGGGAGAGTTCCAATTTACTTACATGTTTCATGGATAGGGATTGTAATCAGTATCGTCGTTACATTGATTACTGTGTTGATTTCAGCGTACCGTCCTGCTTTGAAGGCAAGTCGTATTTCTCCGGTCGAAGCGATTCGTCAAAGTAAAGAGATTACTGCAAAACCGGTAAAAGTGAGCAGGTTCAATCAAAAGCTTTTCGGAACTTCAGGTTTTATCGCAACGAAATACTATAAGCATAGTAAGCGTAAATATCGCTCAACAGTTTTTAGTTTAATGATTAGTATCATTTTATTTATCACGGCTTTTACATTTACTAAAACAATGACAAATTCGGTGAATAATATCTTTTATTCATCGGAAGCAGATATTAGTGTATATGCAAACGTAAACTCAGTACCAGATGGTATGGAACTTGATTTTTCGACTATTCGCAAAGATTTCGATTATTTAGATGGTATCAACTCAACCAAAATATTTGTTCAACAAATGCCAGATATTGTCTTGGGTAAAGAAAGTATGTCGAAAAGTGCGCTTAAGCAGATTGGATCTCCAGATGTTTATCTTAGAGAAATAGGTCAGAATAAATATTTAACTAGCGTTAACGTTATTTTTCTGGAAAAGGAAGATTTTGAGGATGTACTGAAAAGTGCAAATATTGCAGTTTCAGATTATCAAGTAAAAGTTGACGATAAATATCAACCAATTGTTTATAATCAAGAGGTGTTGCAATCTACAGACCGAAAATATTTTGAATATGATTTGTTTAGTCAAGATGCAGATGCCTCGATGTTTCAAATGAAGGTTTTACCGGATTATTCTTTTAGTTTTATTGAAGAACAAAACGGGAAGCCAATGGCTGGATATGCACCGTTAGCGGGGGAATCAGATTACAAATATATCCCGATGGAAGATGCAATTGAATCGACGGTTCAAATGAATATGAAATATTTTACAGATGAATTTCCAAAGTTTTTGCTAAATTCGCCTTTTATCTCATTGTTTTTCCCGATGGAAATGAAAGATGAAATTTTGCTAAAAGGAAATTATACAAGTGAAAAATTATTGCTAGATACACAAGAAAACAAACATCAAGATGTTGTTAAATATTTAGACCAGTATACTAATAAGGTGGGAGGAAATTTAAATTTCTTGGACCTATACGAATTGGAAAAAACAAGTGAAGGTTTAGTCAAAATGCTGAATGTTTTCTGCTATGGTTTTATTGTTTTGATAAGTTTAATCGCTTTAACCAATGTTTTTAATACAATCACAACTAACATCAGTTTACGCAAAAGGGATTTCGCGATGCTCAAGAGTGTTGGAATGTCTGAAAAAGGTTTCAAAGGAATGGCGGTTTTTGAATGTATTCTTTACGGAACGAGATCAATCCTTTTTGGTATTCCATTAGCAATTGGAATTTCTTTGTTGATTCAGAAAGCAATGGGAGAAACCTACCAAACTGCATATTTCATTCCTTGGAATGCTTTAGGAATTTCTGTGGTTGTTATCTTTGTATTTGTTGCGGTTAGTATGTTTTACGCTATGTCCAAAATGCGAAGAATGAATATTATTGAGACCTTGAAAAATGATTTGATGTAGTGAGTGGTGGCAAATTAGGATGTTTGCTAATTGCCACCAATCAGCTATTTCTGTTAAGGGGTGGCAATTCGAGATACCAGTCAATTGCCACCATTCAGGTATTCCAGCTAACGGGTGACAATTCGAAATTATTCTTCATTGCCACCATTCAGGTATTCCAGCTAACGGGTGGCAATTCGAAATTCCAGTCAATTACCACCATTCAGGTATTCCAGCTAACGGGTGACAATTCGAAATTATTCTTCAATGC
>CAYFSZ010000043.1:0-10173 GCA_964346085.1 uncultured Mageeibacillus sp.
TTGTAGAAGTTATTATCTTTTCAAATCAATTTTATGACCACTGTACACGGGTAAACGAGGAAAGTTGCTAATACCCGTGTGCTGGCATACACGGGTAGATGAATAAAGTGCCAAAAACCCGTGTGCTGGCATACACGGGTAAACGAAGAAAGTGCCAAACACCCATGCAATGCCTTAAACGGGTAGATGAATAAAACTACAAAAACCCGTGCATATCAGATTTGAATAGAAAAATAACGAATCGCACAAGCAAACAATCAAGAATATAGATATAATTGACGAAGAACAGTTATGAGTTAGGATAATTGACAATGAGTTAGAAATCACCTTATACTTAATCATAGTTGTAATAACATCGATTAATACGTTTACAATTTGGAGGAAGCATGGTAAGTAAAAACATTGTCATTGAATGGGCAGAAGGAATTGAAATGAAATCAATTGCATTATTGATTCAAAAAGCATCCGAGTTTTCATCAACAATTCATATTTCAAAAGAGGATCGAAAAGCAAACGCAAAAAGCTTGTTAGGTATGATGTCCTTAGGGATTGAGGATGGCGCTGAGCTTGAAATTAAAGCAGAAGGTCCAGATGCTGAAGAAGCAGTAGAAGCCCTTGCAAATTTTTTGCAAAATCCAATTGATTAATTCATAAAGATTTATAATGTCCAATAGCAATCGAGTTTTTGATGCTAGACTAGAGTTAATTCCAAAAGAACCTGGTGTATACTTGATGAAAGATACATCCGGTTCTGTTATTTATGTCGGGAAGGCAATTAATTTACCTAACCGCTTACGCAATTATTTTCAACCCAATCCAAAAGTTGATCCTAAGATTAAAGCCATGATTTCTCATATTGCAGATTTTTCTTATATCATCTGCAAAAATGAATTGGAAGCTTTAATTCTCGAAAATAATTTAATCAAAGCACATCGCCCGAAATATAATACGCTTTTAAGAGATGATAAAGAATATCCTTATATCAAAGTTACATTGAATGAGATGTATCCACGAATTATGCGTGCCTATCGTATTGGAGATGATAGAGAAGAAGGGGCGAGATATTATGGTCCGTATTTAACGGGTGACTTGCAAAGAGCACTCAGGTCGATTTATCGCATGTTTCCAGTCATGACTTGTAATCGCAAATTGCCCAGAGATATTGATAAAGAAAGACCGTGTCTGAAATATCATATTGGTCGTTGTATTGGGCCTTGTACGAGTGCAGTGAGTCGTGAAGAATATTTACAAAGCATAGAGGAAATTTGTCGTTTCTTAGATGGTCAATATGATGACTTGCTTAGAAAAATTAAGCATAAGATGGAATCTGCTTCCGAAAATATGGAATTTGAAAAAGCTGCAATATGGCGTGATCGTTATCAAGATTTATTGCGTTTAACGCAAAGTCAGGTCATCGTTTCTACACAAGGGGAAGATGTAGATGCCATTGGACTTGCTCGAAATGGTAATGAAGTGTGCATTCAAAAATTAGAAATTCGTGATGGTCGTATGATTGGTTCGGCGAGCAGTTTTGTACAAGATCAAGAAGAACCAGAAAGTGTTTTATTAGAGACGTTCATCAAGCAACATTATGCGGCATCTTCCTATATTCCGAAACAAATACTCATCTCTCAGCAAGTAGAGGATCAGACATTATTGGCAGAATATTTAGGTTTACTAAGCGAAAAAAAGATTGAACTGAGAAAACCTGTTCGAGGCGAAAAGCGAAAATTGATAGAGATGGCGGATTTGAATGCGAAACAAAATCTCAACAGGCATACGCTAACAGGTGGTACTGAAACTGGTTTAGCACAAACTTTAATGCAATTGGCTGAATTGTTTAATTTGAAAGAAGCACCTCGAAGAATTGAAGCCTATGATATGGCGAATCTAGGCGCGGATGATCGAACTGGAGCGATGGTAGTGTTTACAGACGGTAAGCCAAAACGCAGTGAATATCGTCATTTCCATATCAAAAGTTTCGAAGGGATTGATGATTATCGTGCAATGGCAGAGGTTGTCACGAGAAGAATGGAGCGTTTAGAAGATACCAAATTCGGAAATCAACCAGATATAATCTTGGTCGATGGTGGGATGGGACATATTCAAACAATCCTCCCAATTGTGCAAAGCTATGCTCCAGATATTCCTGTTGGAGGAATTGTCAAAGATAATCGCCACAGAACAAATGGTCTTTTGCTTTCTGATGGGACGTTTATTGAATTGCAAAAAGATGAAACAAATTCCGATGAAGATGCGGATCGTCGAAGTATTCGTTTGGGTATGTTAAGATTATTTACAGCGATTCAAAATGAAGCACATTATTTTGCTAGACGTTTGCACAAAAAAGCTGGTCTAAAACGTACAATCAGGTATAGCTTAGAAGACATTGAAGGAGTAGGACCTGCAAGACGTAAAAAATTATTGCAACATTTTTCGTCAATCAAGAAAATTTCAGAAGCAAGTCTAGAAGAACTTGAAACTGCCCCCGGAATACCGCAAGAAGTTGCGCAAAAAGTATATGAACATTTTCATGTTTATGCAGAAAAAGAAAAGAGATAATTTGGAAGGGAAATATGTCAATCTATTGTATCGCAGATTTTCATTTGAGTAATGAGGTTGATAAACCGATGCATAAATTCGGTGAACGCTGGATGAACCATGATCAGAAATTATGGGAAAATCTTCATGCTGTTGTGAATGAAAAAGATACAATATTGATTCCTGGTGATATCTCTTGGAGTATTACTTGGCAAGAAGCTGCCAAAGATATGTCTTTCATCAATCAGCTTCCAGGAAGAAAAATACTGCTTCGTGGAAATCATGATTATTGGTGGGGAACCTTAAGTAAAAATTATCGTGCATTAGAAGAATTAGGAATAAAAAATATCGATTTTTTGCAAAATAATGCGTATCGAATCGAGGATGAAGATGCTGGAAATATTCTAGTTGCCGGGACAAGAGGCTGGATTTTTCCAAATGATCCGAAATGGCTAATGAAGGATAAAAAAATATTGCAAAGAGAAGTGCAACGACTTCGAATTTCACTTGAGGCAGCTGAAACATTACGCCAAGAAAATGACCGCCTTATCGTGATGACCCATTTCCCGCCATTTAATAATCAACTCGCAATATCTGAATTTACCAAATTAATGAAAGAACATTCAGTTGAGCTTGGTTTTTTTGGACATATACATCATGCATCAAGTCCATATCATATTTGGGGACATGAGATTGATGGTGTTAAATTTTATTTGTCAGCATGTGATCAAATAAAATTTCAGCCATTGAAAGTTGATGAATATCTGGAGTAATATGAAAGATAGTTTGAAGATTGATTTAGCTAATAGGTGACATAAATAATTTACTTGTTCGATAAAAAAAAGGAGAGCACAATGGCGAAAAGCATGACAGGTTTTGGAAAAGCCTTGGTGTCAGAAAATGATTTAAATGTTTCAGTAGAAATAAAAGCAGTGAATAACAAGAATAGAGATATTCGTATGCGCTTGCCATACACTTTGAATGCTCTTGAAATACCTCTTCGTAAGATTTTTGAAAGCAGAATTCAAAGGGGATATATTGATATCTCAATTAGTTTTGAAGATTTGCGCAAAGAACCAGATATAAAGTTAGATGTTAATGAAGCGATGGCATATTTGAATATTTATCGAGAAATTGAAGAACTCACGAATGAAACAATTTCTTCTAAGGCTGCTTTGCTCTCAAGAAACAACAATATCATCTCAAAAACTGATCAGACACTTGATGAAACTAGATATTTACCTGTTTTTGAAAAAGCGATTGATCAAGCATTACTTGAATTTGATCAGACTAGAGAGGTCGAAGGTGAAAATTTAGTTCATGATTTAAAGAATAGAATTTCTCAAATGAAAAGTATCGTGGACTCGATTGAAGGACATGCGGAAAAAGTTCCAACTTATCATAAGAATAAATTATTAGACCGCTTGCAAAAATTATTAGATGAAAACATCGAAGAATATTATGATGGACAGAGAGTTGCTGCAGAGATTGCTATTTTTACAGACAAAGCCGATGTCACAGAAGAAATCACAAGATTAAGAAGTCATTTTGGACAATTCGAAGAAATTCTAGAACAAGAAAGTGCGATTGGGAAAAACTTAGATTTTCTAGTGCAAGAATTTTTAAGAGAAACAAATACAATTGGTTCAAAGGCAAATTATTTGGAAATTACCAAATTAGTTGTTGAGATGAAAACTAACATTGAAAAAGTGAGAGAACAAGTACAAAATATCGAATAAATTGTTTGAGAGTATTTTCTTTTTTTGCTATTCTTTCTTTTACATACGAGGTGACTAAATGAACAATTTACACTTTATTCGCATAGGAGATGCTAGTGTTGTTTCGCTTCAAAGGTTAATCGCAATTGTTGATGCTGATTCCGCTCCTATTCGACGGATGATTCAGGAAGCCAGAGATCGTGGAACATTGATAGATACTACATATGGTAAAAAAACAAAAGCAGTATTAATCATGGATAGCGACCATGTTATCTTATCTTCTCGTACGATTGAACAATTAAATAAAGTAATTGAGGAAACAAAGTGAGTAGAGAAATAGAACAAGAAGGAATTGTCGTCTGCATATCCGGTCCTTCCGGGGTGGGCAAAGGAACTGTCATAGAAGCCGTAAAAGATAAAATACCTGATTTTAAATTGTCGATTTCCATGACGACGAGAAAGCCTAGAGGACAAGAGCAGCATGGTGTTGAGTATTATTTTTGTGAAAAAGAAGAGTTTGAAGATTTAATTCAAAAGAAAGAAATTCTTGAATTTGATATCTATAATAATCAATATTATGGAACTCCGGTTGGTCCGATTAGAGATTATATGAAAGAAAATCAAGATGTGATGATGGATATTACATTAGCAGGAGCCTTGCAAGTCAAGAAAATTCTTCCGAAAACAATTATGATTTTTCTAATGCCACCGAATATGCAAATTTTAGAAGAAAGACTTCGCGGACGCCAAACAGAATCTGGAGATGCCATCAATGCCAGAATGGTGCAAGCGAGATATGAAATTAAGCAAGCGGATAAATTTGAATATGTTTTAGTAAATGGTGATTTAGACGAAACTGTCAATCGTTTATTAGCAATCATATCAGCTGAAAAAAGCAAATATGTGAGACAAAAGGAAATAATCCGTCAAATAGTTGAACAAATTTAAAAATAGTTTTATAAAGAGTTAGAATAGATAGAATTGGAAGGAATAGAATATGTTAACAAAACCGACTGTAGAAGAACTTTTACCAAAAACCGAGAATAGATATATTTTATCTATGCTTACAGCCAAAAGAGCTCGTCAATTAGTTGATGGAGCACAACCAATGATTCATTCAAAAACAGAACATGTTGTTTCTTTTGCTGCGGAAGAAATTGATGCAGATCAAGTAAGAGCTGTCAAAGGAAAAGTAGATGTTAAAGTTCCACTCAGACCTGAAGTAGAAGCAGAAAGATTAAATGCAGAACTTGAAGCGGAAGCAAAAAAACGTGAATCTAAAAATGGACGTCGCTTCAATGAAAGAAATGATAATTATTCTGAATATAAACAAAATAATACAGAAGAAAATGAATTCAGCCGTGTTATGGCAGAACAATTATTGAATTCAATCCGTGACAGAAATTTATTTGAAACAGAAGAATAATTTTCTTTAGAGATAGAGGAAGAGGGGAATATGAGAGCAGAAGATAAATCAATGGAGACGATTGTAAGTTTAGCTTTCAATCGTGGTTTTGTATATCCTGGTTCAGATATTTATGGTGGATTAGCTAATACCTGGGACTATGGTCCTTATGGTGTTGACATGAAAAACAATATCAAACAATATTGGTGGCGCAAATTTGTCACAGAAAATCCTTTGAATGTAGGAATTGATGCGGCAATTTTGATGAATCCTAGAACCTGGGAAGCTTCCGGCCATGTAGGTGGTTTTTCTGACCCGATGATCGATTGTAAAGAATGTCGTAATCGCTATCGTGCAGACAATTTAATTGAAGACTTCAACAAAGAGAATGAATTAGACGTCATTGTTGAAGGTTGGTCAAATGAAGAATTAAGCCATTATATAGCAGAACATGAAATCCGTTGCCCAAAATGCGGAAGTTTAAATTATACGGATGTTCGTCAATTTAACCTCATGTTCAAAACCTTCCAAGGCGTTACTGAAGACAGTAAAGCTGAAATTTATTTAAGACCTGAAACAGCACAAGGGATTTTTGTCAATTTTAAAAACGTGCAAAGAACGTCTAGAAAGCAAATTCCTTTTGGCATTTGTCAAGTTGGTAAATCCTTCCGTAATGAAATTACTCCTGGAAACTTTATTTTCCGCACAAGAGAATTTGAACAAATGGAATTAGAATTTTTCTGTAAACCAGGCACTGACTTGGAATGGTTTGCTTATTGGAGACAATTCTGTTTAGACTGGTTATTAAGCCTTGGAATTAAAGAAGAAGATTTACGTTTACGTGATCATAGTGAAGAAGAATTGTCTTTTTACTCCAAAGCAACAACAGACTTTGAATTCCGATTCCCATTTGGTTGGGGAGAACTTTGGGGAATTGCTGATCGTACTGATTATGACCTCAAACAACATATTGATTTTAGTAAAAAGAATCTTTATTATCGTGATCCACATACCAATGAAGAATATATTCCATATGTCATTGAACCATCATTAGGGGCAGACAGAATGTTCCTCGTTGCTTTATGCAATGCTTATGATGAAGAAGTGTTGGAAGATGGTTCAAGCCGTACGGTTCTTCATTTACATCCAGCGATTGCACCTGTTAAAGTTGCAGTTTTACCGCTTTCAGGAAAACTTTCTGAAGAAGCAGAAAAAGTGTACCTCGACTTATGTAAAGAATTTGCCTGTGAATTCGATGATCGACAATCAATCGGAAAAAGATATCGTCGTCATGATGAAATTGGTACCCCTTATTGTGTTACTTTTGACTTTGATTCATTGGAAGATCAAATGGTCACTGTTCGTGATAGAGATACAATGGAACAAGTTCGTTTGCCAATTTCTGAACTCAAAGAATTCTTTAGAGAAAAGTTAGCTTATTAGAAAATTTAGAACATATGATACCCAATTTTTAGTGAAAGCTAAGAATTGGGTTTATTTTACGAGAACTATTTGACTATTAGTACTATCAATGCTAATCTTCTTATACTATTGAACGACAGAGTATTCAGTTTTAACAGGTTTAATCAGGATTAATGAGAAAAAGAGTATTAAAAACAATTTTATTGAATGAGAGTTCGAAGGATTCTCGATAAGCTTTACTTTACCTATAGGGAAGTATGGCTTTTTTTATTGCTAAAAATATTAAATTAATATCATAAAAAATGCATGGAAATTTGGAGGAATGTTTAAATGCAAAAATACGTTTACATGTTTGAAGAGGGTAATGCTACAATGCGCGAGTTACTCGGAGGAAAAGGCGCAAACTTAGCAGAAATGACCAATTTAGGTTTGCCAGTTCCTAGTGGATTTACAGTTTCAACAGAAGCTTGTACAAGATACTATGAAGATGGTGAAAAAATCGCAGACGAAATCAAAGAAGAAATCAAAAACACAATTGCAAAATTAGAAGAAAAAAGTGGGAAAAAATTCGGTGATCCGGAAAATCCTTTATTAGTATCTGTACGTTCAGGTTCTAGAGCTTCCATGCCTGGTATGATGGACACCATCTTAAACTTAGGTTTAAATGATGAAGTTGTAGAAGGTTTAGCAAAAGCAAGAGACAATAAACGTTTTGCTTTAGATAGCTATCGTCGTTTTATGATGATGTTCGGCGAAGTTGTTATGGAAATCGAAAAAGAAGAATTCGATCGTATCTTTGACGGCAAAAAGAAAGAAAAAGGCTATGAATTAGATACAGAATTAACAGCTGAAGACTTAGCAGAAATCGTTGAAGGTTTCAAAAAAGTATATAGAGAAGAAGTTGGATCAGATTTCCCAACTGATCCTGCAGAACAATTACTTCTTGCTGTTCGTTCCGTTTTCCGTTCATGGAATAATGAAAGAGCTATTTATTATCGTCGTATGAACAACATCCCTGCATCATGGGGTACAGCTGTTAACGTTCAAGAAATGGTATTTGGTAATATCGATGATTCTTGCGGAACTGGTGTTGCTTTCACAAGAAACCCTGCAACAGGCGAAAATAAATTATATGGTGAATATTTAATGAATGCACAAGGTGAAGACGTTGTTGCTGGTGTTCGTACACCATCTCCAATTTCTCACTTAGAAGAACAAAATGCAGACTTATTCAATCAATTTGATGAAATTGGTAAAAAGTTAGAAAACCACTACGGTGATATGCAAGATTTGGAATTCACTATTGAACGTGGAAAATTATTCATCTTACAAACAAGAAACGGTAAACGTACAGCACAAGCTGCTTTAAGAGTTGCTGTTGAAATGGTTGAAGAAGGCATTATTGATAAAGAAAAAGCATTGATGACAATTGACCCAAATCAATTAAATACTTTATTACATCCACAATTTGATAAAGAAAAATTAGCTGCTGCTGAAGCGATTGCAAAAGGCTTACCTGCTTCTCCAGGTGCTGCAACAGGTGCTATCGTTTTCACTGCAAAACGTGCTAGCGAAGAAGCTGAAAACGGCAAACAAGTTATCTTAGTCAGAAATGAAACTTCTGCAGAAGATATCGAAGGTATGCATGCTGCTGAAGGTATCTTAACAGTTCGTGGTGGTATGACATCGCACGCTGCTGTTGTTGCTCGTGGTATGGGTGCTTGCTGTGTTGCTGGATGTTCCGCTCTTGAAATTGATGAAGAAGCTGAAACAATGACTGTTGGAGAACATACTTTCAAAGAAGGTGATAAAATTTCTATCGATGGTTCTACAGGTAATGTGTATTCTGGTGAAATCGAAACTGTTGAGGCAACAATCTCTGATTACATGAAAACAATCATGGAATGGGTTGATGAGATCCGTGTCTTAAAAGTTAGAACAAACGCAGACTCTCCAGAAGATGCTCAAGTGGCTATCGACTTAGGCGCTGAAGGTATTGGTTTAACACGTACAGAGCATATGTTCTTTGGAGCAGACAGAATCTTACCTTTCCGTCGTATGATTGTTGCTGATAATGAAGAAGATAGACGTGAAGCATTAGCAGAAATCTTACCAATTCAACAAGCTGACTTCGCAGGTATTTTCGATGTCATGAAAGGTAAACCAGTTACAATTCGTTTGTTAGATCCACCTTTACATGAATTCTTACCAACAGCTGAAACAGAAGTAAACCAATTAGCAAAAGAATTACATATTTCTGTTGAAAAATTAGTTGCTAAAATTAAATCTTTAGAAGAAATCAACCCAATGTTAGGTCATAGAGGATGTCGTTTAGCAGTTTCTTACCCAGAAATCGCTGAAATGCAAACTGCTGCAATTATCGGTGCTGCATTAGAAAAAACAACTGCAGAAAATCCAATTGTTGCTGAAATCATGGTTCCGTTAATTGGTGATGTAAAAGAATTAGAATTCTTAAAAGAACATATCGTTCGTACAGCAGATAAATTAATTGCTGAAAGCGGAAAAGAATTAGAATACCATGTTGGTACAATGATCGAAATTCCACGTGCAGCATTAACATCTGCAAAAATCGCTAAAGTTGCTGACTTCTTTAGCTTTGGTACAAATGACTTAACACAAATGAGCTATGGTTTATCCAGAGACGATGCTGGTAAAATCTTAGATGCTTACTTCGATAACGGCATTTACGAAAACGATCCAACAGCACACTTAGACGTTGAAGGTGTTGGCCGCTTAATGAAAATTTCTTCAGAAGAAGGTAGAAGTGTTAAATCTGATTTGAAATTAGGTATCTGTGGTGAGCATGGTGGTGACCCAAGTGCAGTTGAATATTGCCATGAATTAGGTTTCAACTATGTATCCTGTTCTCCATATCGTGTGCCAATTGCTAAATTAGCTGCTGCACAAGCACAAATCAAAAATCCTAGATAATTAGAATAATCTAAAAAGGATTAATGCAAAGGCATAACTTACTTTGTAAGTTATGCCTTTTTTATGTTGAAGAGAATCACCGGATTTTTTATTGCATCTATAGATATTACACGGGTTTTTGGCATTATCATCGTT
>CAYFSZ010000043.1:10273-11833 GCA_964346085.1 uncultured Mageeibacillus sp.
GTTCACCCGTGTACAGCACTACACGGGCTTTTATCATTATCATCATTCACCCGTGTAAAGAGGATCTCAAAGTGGGATAGATACTTGTTAAGCTAGACATTGAATAAGCGAAAAGCAAATAAATTGCAAGTTAAAAAGGGAAACATTATAATTCGAAGTGATATAATAATTCTATCAACGGGGATATAGCTCAGATGGGAGAGCGCCGGCTTCGCAAGTCGGAGGTCGAGGGTTCGAGGCCCTTTATCTCCACCATTCCCGATGATTGCTGGAAACAAATTACAAGAAGACCATTCGAGATGATGACAATATTCAAAAAATAGGAGGTGCGTAATGTTGCGCAAAACATTCACACTACTCATAACCTTTTTTCTGTCATTTGCTATGTTGAGCTGTCAAAATGACGAAACTGAAAAAGATATTCTTACAACAATGAACCTTTCTGATGTTCAAGAGATACATAAAGAACAAACTTCTCCTCAAGAACAAAATAGCATGACATCTCAAAAAATAGAAACCTCTCAAACAAAGCTGAAAAAAGATTCTGCAACCATTAATCCTCAACAAATGATTGGTGTGAGCGTTGAACCATTAATCCATGTTTCTCAAGATGATTGGGGTATAAAACTATCAGGTAAAAGCATCACAGCAACACGTATGACGATTACCATTTCCCAACAAGACGGTTCCCCTACAGGTGAGCTGATGACAAATTCATTTTATACGATAGAAAAGCTTACTAACAATGAGTGGATAGAAGTTGAACCGATTGTACCGAAAGAAGAGATTACTTTTACGGATGAAGCGTTTCCAATATTGATGAATCAAACAACAGAGTTGAATTTGGATTGGACAGGTTTTTATGGCGCTTTACCTGAAGGTAAATATCGGGTAGGTAAAGAAATAACAGACTTTAGGCAAACTTCTGATTATGATACGAAAATGTATTATGTAATGTTCGATTTGCAGGAAATAAATGAAACGACACATATCCACTATCAAGATGGAGAATACGGAATAACTGTTCCTTATATCCTAGGATTCGAATATGTGATAAAAGAATATTCTCCTGATTCGGAAGTTATTAAAACAGGTGAGTTATTTTCTATACATATGAATCCCTTAAATGAGTCAGGATTTATTTCAATATCATACTTTTCTAATTTTGGAGCCTGCGAATCTGGTATCGAAATCGAGGACAAGGGAAATATAAAGATTTGCACAACAAAGGATAATCCATTTTGGAGCTTTATGACCTACAAAGCAAAAGAAGGATATTTTGTCATAATGAACAAAAGCTCTGGAGATTGGTTTCAACGATATGAAGAACAAATAATGAGTGCAATAGATGAAATTGAATTCATGGGTCTTGCGGAATAATGGTGTTTTTCGATATCAACAGTTAAGTATAGTTTTTATAAGTTTATGCTGACAGAATAATTCGAGAATGCTCAATATTGAAATCTTAAATCTATGCTAAGTTAACGACAAACAATATTTAATTTTTAGGGATTCTTTTTACAGTAAACGTTTGCGGTACTAGGAGAAGTATGTTTTCGT
>CAYFSZ010000044.1:0-11811 GCA_964346085.1 uncultured Mageeibacillus sp.
CGTTACAAAAGAGAGCTCAAACTATCATGGTAAATTTTCATTTTGCTGATGATTTTTCTGTGCTATTATAATTAAATTGTCTTGATGTTTTTATGATAAATATTTTTGAAACACCAAGATGTAATATCAATATTAAAAGTTAAAAGATCTTTAACATAAGGGGATTAATCATGAAACGTCGAGTTATTAATTTGACAGAAGGAGTCATCTGGAAACAAGTATTGTTGTTTTCGATTCCTTTATTATTAAGTAATTTATTACAACAATTATACAGTGCAGTCGATTTAATGATCGTGGGTAATTTTGCGGGTGAACAGGAGATGGCAGCGATTGGAGCGACGGTTTCTCTAACCAATATGATCATCGGGCTATTCATGGGACTCGCAACAGGTTGCTCTGTTGTTATTTCTCAATCTTTCGGAGCAGATGATTATCATGAAATACAAAAATCTGTGCATACTTCTTACGCGTTAGCTATTACAGGAGGATTATTTTTAACAGTTATTGGGTATTTTGTATCTCCTTTATTATTGGAAATGATGGGAACTCCCTCTGATATTTTTGTTAACTCTGTATCTTACATGCGCATTTCATTTGCAGGAAGCATTCCATTACTTGTCTACAATATGGGGGCAGGTATTCTTCGATCAGTAGGAGATTCAAGACGTCCATTTTATTTTCTTATCCTGTCTACAGTTACTAATTTAGCTTTAGACATTGTCTTTGTTTGGGGTTTTAATACAGGTGTACAAGGGGCAGGATGGGCAACTGTCATTTCACAAGTTATTTCAATGCTCTTAGTGACTTACAGTTTATCGCATGCTCATACAAAATATCATTTAAGTTTGAGAAAAATTCGTTTGGATATGCCAACTCTGATGAGAATCATAAAAATCGGAATTCCCGCAGGAATTCAAGGGATGCTGATTTCATTTTCGAATGTATTAATTCAATCACAAGTAAATACATTTGGATCTGTTTCTATTGGAGGTGTTGCTGCGGCATCGAGATTAGATGGACTTGTGATTTCCGTACTGAATTCATTTTCACTATCTGCGACAACTTTTGCAGGTCAAAATATCGGAGCTGGAAATCGTGATAGAGTGAAAAAAGGCGCAAAAGATATTGCAATACTTACTTTTGCTTCAACATTAGTAGTTGGGCTATTCATTTTTTCATTTCGTTATCCGTTAGTAAGATTATTTACACAGTCAGAAGGAATTATTCAAGTAGGGGCAAGAATGATTATGTTTTTAACTCCTTTTTATTGGTTGCTTGGATTATCAAATATGCTTGGGGGTTATATTCGAGGAGCAGGGGAGTCACTTGTTCCAATGTTAATTTCGATGTTTGGTATGTGTATTTTCAGAATAGGATATCTTTATGTTACGCTCAGTATTCTCCATGACTTAGATATTATCTTTTTGTGCTATCCTATTTCTTGGATTGTCACATTATTATTAATGTTTATTTATTACAAAAAAGGAAAATGGCATAAGGTATATTAATGCTTAAAGCAAACGATTAATATATAATAAAATAAAAAATTTCGATGAAAAAGGGGTTTATAGGATATATGAGAAAGACAAAAATTATTTGTACAATTGGACCTGCAACGACTGATGAAAAAATCTTAAAAGAACTCATGTTGACAGGTATGAATGTTGCTAGACTTAACTTCTCGCACGGAACACATGAAGATCATTTGAAAACAATCAATAAGATTAAAAAGTTGAGAAAAGAACTTCAACTTCCAATTGGTATTTTACTTGATACAAAAGGGCCAGAGATTCGTACAAAATTATTTGAAAACGATAAAGCAGAGCTTATTCCTGGTAAAGAAGTTAGAATCGTTCAAGAAGACGTATTAGGAACAGCAGAACGTTTTAGTGTTACATATAAAGATATTGCGAGTGACTTACAAGTTGGTTCAAGAATTTTGATTGATGATGGCTTGATTACTTTACAAGTCAAACAAATTAAGGGAAAAGATGTTATTAGTGAAGTTATTCATGGTGGAACAGTCTCGAATAATAAAAGCATCAATTTGCCTGGCGTATCATTAAATCTACCTTCACTGACAGCACAAGATGAAGCGGATATCAAATTTGCGATTGATAATGATGTTGATTTTATTGCTGCTTCATTTGTCAGAAGAGCTTCAGATGTTTTGGCAATTAGACGTATTTTAAAAATGGAGAATTGTGACACCATTGATTTGATTGCAAAAATTGAGAATCAAGAAGGTGTAAATAATTTTGATAATATTTTACAAGTTTCTGATGGGGTTATGGTTGCTCGTGGTGACTTAGGTGTAGAAATCCCTGAATATGAAGTACCAACGATTCAGAAAAAGTTGATAAGGTCTGCTTTCCAAAATGGAAAAATTAGTATTACAGCGACAGAAATGCTTGATTCGATGATTCGTAATCCTAGACCAACAAGGGCAGAAGTAAGTGACGTTGCGAATGCTGTTATTGATGGAACTTCTGCGATTATGTTATCAGGCGAAACTGCAATGGGTAAATATCCAATTGATGCTCTACGTACAATGTCGAATATAGCTCTTCATACGGAGAAAAAATTTGATTATTGGCAATCTTTTAGAAAAATGGAAATAGACGTTTCAAAAAATGTTGCAGATGCAGTCAGTCATGCTTGTTGCTCAGCAGCTTATGAATTAGATGCAAAAGCAATTGTTGCTATCACACATTCCGGTAGAACAGCAAGACTTGTTTCAAGATTTAGACCAGCTTGCCCAATTGTTGCACCAACGGTCTCTTTCTCAGCATGTAATCGACTTGCTCTTTCCTGGGGGGTTATCCCTTATCGTATTGATGTCTTAAAGGATACTGATCAATTGTTCTCAATTTCAGAAGAGTTATGTCGAGATGAAGGATTCGCCAAGGATGGGGATGTATTAGTTATTTCTTGCGGAACTCCAGTTGGTTTGAGTGGTACAACAAATACGATGAAAATTACAACTGTTGGCTCAGCATTTACGAAAGGGACATCACTTCCATCAGCGTTAAGCGCAGACCGAATTTCAGGTGATGTGTTTAATTTTTCTGAAGTGACCGGAGATTTAAATGAAGCATCTTCAATCGAAGATATTTATGCTGACTTCAAAAAAGGAAGTATTTTTGTTTGTTCTTCTACGCAACAAAATCTATTACCTTTTATTCGCAATGCAAAAGCTGTTATTGTTGAAGATCAAGATCCAGAAAGCCATACAGTAACTGTATGTGATGCATTACAAATTCCTTTGGTTTATGGAGCAGAAAATGCGACGAAGTTATTACATCATGGACAGATGATTTTAATTGACATGCAAACTGGTTTAATTAATTAGTGAATTGAAAGGATGACAAAATGAAAATTTATATTGGCTCAGATCACGGTGGAGTTGAATTAAAACAAGAAATTATCACTTTTTTAGAAGAAAAGAAATATGAGGTTGTCAATTTAGGTGTGGATACGACGGATAGTGTTGATTATCCGGATATAGCTGTTAAATTATGCGAAGCTGTTTTAGTAGATGAAGAAAAAGACATTGATGCTAGAGGAATCATTATTTGTGGTACAGGTATTGGTGTTAGCATTTCTGCAAATAAAGTAAAAGGAATTAGAGCTGCTCTCGTATCAGATTGCTTCTCTGCCATCATGGCTCGCCAACATAATAATGCAAATGTGATTACACTTGGCGCTAGAACAGTTGGTCCTGAACTTGCAAAATTAATGGTTGAAAATTATTTGAATACTGAATTTGAAGCGGGAAGACATGCTCGTAGAGTTGATAAAATCAATCAAATAATGAAGTAATTATTTCTGAAAGGGAATATTGATGTCAAAAAAAGAAAACAAAGAAAATAATAAATTACCTGTCATTCCTTTACGTGGAATTGTTTCCTACCCGAAGTTGACATTAGCTTTTGATGCAGGAAGAAAAGCAACGTTAGAGGCTTTAAACGAAGCAATGCAAACGAATCGCAAAGTGCTTTTAGTTGCCCAAAAAGATCCTGATATTGAAGATCCAAAAGCGGATGATTTATTTCGCGTAGGAACTGTTGCGGAAATCGTACAAGTATTAGAAATAAAAGATGATTATTATAAAGTACTGACGGAAGGTGTTTATCGTGCGACTGTTAATCGTTTTACAAAACGAGCAAAAGGATACTATGTTGCAGATGTCACTGAACATCCAAGAAATACCTTGATTGATGCAGAACATGAGTTGGACTCTTTGATGCTTGAAGCTGCAAAAGAAAAAATATTAACTTTGTTCGAAACTTATGGAATTGCGACGCAATATATTCCACCAGACGTGATTACATTCTCTAAAACACTAAAAGATTATAACCGCTTAATTGATTTAGTCAGCGTACATGTTAATTTCAAACTTGAAGTCAAACAATATTTACTTGAAGAAGATGATTTGAAAAAGAGATTGGATCATATCATTTTATCTTTAACCCAAGAGTTGAAGTTATTTGAATATAGTCAGGAAATTGATGCGAAAGTAAAACAATCAATTGATAAACAACAAAGAGATTACTTTTTGCGTGAGCAAATGCGCACAATTGAAGATGAACTTTCAGAAGGTAATTCTGATTTGAATGAAATTGAAAGATTGCGTAAAGATTTGCAAGAAAGCAATATTCCTGAAGAATATAAAGAAAAAATTGAACGTGAAATCACAAGAGTTGCAAAAATGCCACCTAATTTCCCGGAAGCTTCAGTGCAAATGAGTTGGCTTGAAATGGTCATACACTTGCCGTTTGGCAAACTCGATGAAGAAAATGTTGATATTGCAAAAGCGAGACAAATTTTGGATCGCGATCATTATGGAATGAAGCAAGTGAAACAACGCATTATCGAGTATTTAGCGGTTCGAAAATTGAAAATCGACCAGAATATCACTGAGGTGAAAGGTCCTATTTTATGTCTTGTTGGTCCGCCGGGAGTTGGTAAAACTTCAATTGCTAGATCAATTGCAGAGGCGATTGATCGTAAATATATTCGTATGTCCTTAGGTGGTATTCGAGATGAATCTGAAATAAGAGGGCATCGTAGAACCTATATCGGTGCGATGGCTGGCCGTATTATGCAAGGAATTAGTCACATACAAACGGATAACCCTTTGTTTTTGCTAGACGAAATCGATAAATTAGGCAATGATTTTCGAGGGGATCCGTCTTCTGCATTATTGGAAGTTTTAGATCCTGAGCAGAATAATAGCTTTAGAGATCATTATGTGGAGATTCCGTACAATTTATCAAATGTCTTATTTATCACGACTGCAAATTCTGCGGAGGATATTCCTGAGCCTTTACTTGATCGTATGGAATTGATTCATGTTTCAGGCTACACAGAAATTGAAAAAATAGAAATCGTAAAAAGACATTTATTACCTAAGCAAATCAAAGCAAACGGATTAAATGCAAAGCAAATTCGACTGACAGATGGAGCGATTAGAAATATTATCAACTTCTACACTGCAGAAGCTGGTGTTCGTCAATTGGAGAGAGAAATTGCAAGAGTTTGCCGCCGTGTTGCGATTAAAATTGCAGAAGATCACATCAAAAAATTCAGCTTGAAACATAATGAGGTTGAAGACCTCTTGGGTAAAGCAAAATTTACATATGAACAAGTAGAAAAAGAAGACTTAGTAGGCGTAGCAAAAGGTTTAGCATGGACTTATGCTGGTGGAGATACACTTGCGATTGAAGTCAATATTTTACCAGGAAGTGGAAAATTAGAGTTGACTGGACATTTAGGTGAGGTCATGAAAGAAAGTGCGGTTGCTGCTCTAAGTTATTGCCGTAGCATTTCTGAAGATTTGAATATGCCAGAAGATTTTATCTCTAAGCATGATATTCATATTCATGTACCAGCAGGCGCAGTACCGAAAGATGGTCCTTCTGCAGGTATTACGATTGCAACTGCTTTAGCATCCGCGATTACAGGAAAAAAAGTACGTCATGATTTGGCAATGACTGGTGAAATTTCACTTAGAGGCCGTGTGCTTGAAATTGGCGGATTAAAAGAAAAATCTGTTGCCGCAAATCGCATTAGATTAAAAGAAATATTGATTCCAAAAGGAAATGTAAGAGATTTAGAAGATATTCCTGAGTCTGTCAAAGAAAATCTAAAAATCACACCTGTTGAAACAGTTGCTGAAGTATTGAAAATTGCTTTAATTGATAACAAAGATTAAGGATGATGGCTCATGAGACTTGAAGGAAGAATTTATGCAGGTGAAAGAATGCTCAAGTTGGCCATTGAAGAAATTGAGCTGCGTCCCAATGTACCATTTACAAAGTCTTTGGATGTGGCATTGATTAAAGTTTGTCATGCGCTTAATTTGCCCAATATTGTTTGGATGTCAAAAAACACAAGAGAATTTGCAAAGTACAGACAAACAATTTTTTCTCCAGAACAGTTTGCTGAGCCAGTTGATTTTTCTCAGTTTCAAATTAAATTAATTGAAGGGAAGCAGCATGAGTAAGAAAAGAGCAGAAGATTTTATTTTGAAAGAAGAATATTCTTGGCAAGAATTAGTTGAAATCATAGCTTATTTAAGAAGTGAGAATGGTTGTCCATGGGATCGTAAACAGACACATCAATCATTGCGAGCACATTTGCTTGAGGAAGCATATGAAAGCATTGAAGCGATTGATAGAGAGAATTATGACGAGCTGAAAGATGAAATCGGCGATGTATTATTACAAGTTTTGCTGCATTCTCAGATTGCTTCTGAACGCGGTGATTTTTCTGTGCAGGATGTCATCAATAATTTATCGCAAAAAATGATTCGACGTCATACCCATGTTTTTACGAAAGATAGAGCTGAGAATGCGGAAGAAGCATTATTAACTTGGAATCAGAATAAAGTATTAGAAAAAGGACAGGAGTCCGCGGCTGATCGGGTAGAAGATATTCCACTATCTGCTCCTGCTTTATCGAGAGCATACAAAGCGCAAAAAAGAGCTGCTGATGTAGGTTTTGATTGGGACGATATTAATGATACCCTTGCGAAAGTAAAAGAAGAAATCGTTGAGGTTGAGAATGAGTATCATTCTGAGCCAGAAAAACTAGAAGAAGAAGTTGGGGACTTACTTTTTGCAGTTGTAAATTATGTTCGCCAATTGAAAATTGATCCCGAAATTGCACTTAATAAAGCTACTGCGAAATTCCAAAAGAGATTTCAGAAAGTGGAAGAAAAAGTCATATTAGCTGGTCATCAAATGACTGATTTAGATCTTCAAACATTGGATGAGTTTTGGAATCAAGTAAAAGTTGAGGAAAAGAATGCGCTTAGATAAATTTTTAAAAGTGTCCAGATTAATAAAAAGAAGAACTGTTGCAAATGATTTGGCAGATGCAGGTCGAGTTAAAATCAATGACAAGACAGCGAAACCAGGAACTAAGGTGAAAGAGGGAGACATTCTCAGTATCACTTTTGGAGAGAAAGAGACCAAGGTAAGGATATTACAGCTGACAACTAGCATCAGAAAAGAGGATGCAGTTAATATGTATGAAATCATTTAGTGTTACAGAATGATTACGAGGTGTTGACATTTTTTTTAAGTTCAGTTTTTTTGCCTAAAATACAGCTTGGCAGCATTGTCAAATGAGATTCATAAAGTTAGAATTAATTTGTATCTTTGTCTGAGAGGAGTGTAATCATGGCTAATCATCAAGGTTTTTCATATTCGAAACAGAGTCGTTCTTATCGAAAAACAACTGAGAAAAGAATTGTTCTTTTGACTATTCTTGGGCTTGCATTCATTCTTTCAATCGCAATCGTGTTATCTGAATTAACTTCTCAGAACAGAGAAATGTCCCGCTTAGAAAATCGTGAAAAAGAATTACAAAAGCAATTAGAATTGGCTCAAGTTCGCGCAGAAGAAATTGAGGACTTAAAAAATAAAGTGGGAACAGATGAGTTTATTGAGCAGATTGCTCGCGATGAATTGGGACTTGTAGCCGCTGATGAATATATTTTCGTTGAAGATTAGTAGAAGTCTTAATTGACATTTTAGAACAAAAAATAGACAGTTCCTTAGATTCCGAACTGTCTATTTATTTATAATTCTTTTCTGCCTTCGAATGCTTTAGCTAAGGTTACCTCATCGGCATATTCTAAATCGCCACCCATTGGTAAACCTGAGGCAATACGGCTGATTTTTATTCCCGTAGGCTTTATCAATCGCGATAAATAGATGGCTGTTGCTTCTCCGTTTACAGTTGGATTTGTTGCAAGAACAATTTCTTCAATTTCTGGATGATTTTGTAAGCGGACTAATAATTCTCTTAGCTTAATATCTTCAGGACCGATATTATCCATTGGCGAGATGGCTCCATGCAAGACATGATACAAACCAAAATATTCGTTCATTCTCTCTAATGCTGCCACATCTCTTGGCTGCTCAACGACACATATCATGGTATGATCACGTTTCGAAGATGAGCAAATAGGGCATGGATCGCTCTCTGTCAAATTCGAACATACGGAGCATAAGCAGATACTATCCTTTGCTTCGATAATTGCATCTGCGATTTCTAAAGCTTCTGGTTTTTCCAAAGATAAAATGTGAAAAGCCAAGCGTTGAGCCGTCTTTGAACCGATGCCAGGAAGTTTTCCTAGTTCTTGAATGAGTTTTGCGATTGGATTAGGAAATTGATACATTTTAGAAACCAAACATACCTAAATTGCTTCCACCAGTCACTTTAGACATGCGTTCCTCTATTTTTTCATCCAATGTACGATTTGCTTCGTTAACAGCAGCGATAAATAAATCTTGTAGCATTTCGGGATCTTCAGGATCAATGACGGAAGCATCTATTTTTAGATCAATAATTTGATGATTGTTATCTACTTTAACTTCGACGACTCCTCCGCCAACACTTGCTTCTCCTGTTATTGTAGCAGCATCAGCTTGTGCTTGTTCCAAGTCTCTTTGCATTTTTTGTGCTTGTTGCATTAAATGATTCATATTTGGGGCTCCACCGCCACCATGAAATCCGCCTCTACGTTTAGCCATTTTGTTCCTCCATAATGATTGGAATATCTAAATCTTTAGCCATTTTGCGAACCTCTTTCATCCAAGCAGGTTCCGCTGAATTCAGATTATTCTCTTGATTATTTTGTTCTTCTGTTAATTGAACTGAAAGTTTGATTGTAGAGGACTTTGTGATTGATTGCAAAGCCTCTTCAATTAGACTTTTATTTTCGCTTTTAGATATTGTTTTATAGTGACTTTTTAGGTCTGTTGTAAAAGATATTTCCCATTCGTTATTCTCATAAGTGATAACAGCAGGCGATAGTAGCATTTTCAAGTCAATACGGTGTTGATCTGACAAATAGACTAATACTTTTCTCCAAATATCACTCGTTTCAGAAGTGATTATATCTTGCTGCACCTCTTCTTGAGATGTTTCAAAAATCGGCTCCTCGATGATTTCAGTTTCTAAAGGAATTTCCGAATCTTTACTTAATTCTTGTTTTGGTAACTCTTCAATTTGTTTTGTTTTATTAGGATTTGAAGCTGTTTCAGCTTCAAAATCTGCAATAGGTTCAATGATTCGTTCAGGTTCTAGATGATCTTCTTCCTTTTTCAATTCAATAGGCTCTTGAATTGATTTTGGTTCTTCTTGCTTTGGTTCCTCTTGTTTTGGAGAAGGTGTCGCTTGCTTGCTAATAATTGAAGGGGCAGAAACAGCGATTGGTGTTTCTGAAACCTGTTCTGTATTCATCAAACGAATAAATCCGACTTCAATTGCAATACGGATATCTCCTGCATATTTTAAAGTTGAAGATAATTTTGAAATATGTTCAATCCATTGTAAAATTCGTTCTGCGGAAATAGCATCCATTAATTGCAATGATTTTTGCAAATCTTCATCCGTGAAACCAAACCATTCATCGGTGCTTCCAGTCACTTTGCTGACTAAAATATTTCTCAGAAATTGAGCGAACTCAGTAATGAAACGCTCTAAATCCTTACCAGACATGACCATCTGTTGAACAAGATGAAGCATTTCTTTAATATCTGAATGCAATAAAGCCTCAAATAATAAAAGTAAAAACTGATCTTGGACAATACCAATCATATCGAATAATGCTTCTCTAGTGATAGGAGGTGTGATACCAGATTTTGCTTGATCTAGTAAAGAAATTGCATCACGCATAGCACCTTCAGATAATTGGGCAATTACGGATAAAGCCGCATCTTCAATTTCTAATGCATTTGCTTTGGCGATTTTTTGTAAGTTTTCAATGATTTCTGGCTGTGGTATACGGCGAAAATCAAAACGCAAACAGCGAGAAATAACGGTTGCCGGGATACGATGTGGTTCCGTTGTTGCCAAAATAAAAATAGCATGGGAAGGAGGTTCTTCCAACGTTTTTAGTAATGCATTAAAAGCACCAGAGGAGAGCATATGAACTTCATCGATAATATAGACCTTATATTTTGCACGTGTTGGCATGAAAACAATTTCTTCTGTAATACGACGGATATTATCGACGCTGTTATTTGAAGCTGCGTCGATTTCAATCACGTCAAGCAAAGATCCGTCATTGATTCCTTTGCAAATTTCGCATTCATTACAAGGATCTCCATTATTCGGATGTAAACAATTGACAGCCTTAGCAAAAATCTTCGCCGTCGATGTTTTACCAGTACCTCTCGTACCACTAAATAAATAGGCATGTCCTATCTCGCCATTAATAATGGATTGCTTTAAAGGGAAAACAACTTGTTTTTGTGCGACAACGTCTGAAAAAGTTTGCGGACGCCATTCACGATAAAGAGCAATATGAGCCATATTACCTCCTCTATGAAATTCGCCATAATCAATCTACGATCGGTGCAGATTGACCCGCGGCACATGACAGGAATTGCTTACCGCTGCTTCGTTCCCGACCTGACGGGATTCACAAGCTGCCATTGCACGGAACCCACAGTCGACCGTAGATTGATTATGACGACTAACAGAAAATAGTATATCAAAAAAAAGAGTTTTTTTCATCATCAAAAAGAAACAATTTCTGTATCATTAATATTTACCAAATCGTTGATTTTTTCTAGAATAAAAAAATGACAATAGCAATTCAAAAAGACCATGCAAATCAGCTTCTACGAAAAGTAATACAGGATGTTTCTGATTTAGGATATACATTCAAAAAGCCAATCCAGAGTGAATTATTCTTTTTTCGAGCCATAAAGACCTATGGCAAATGTGTTGAAAAAAGAAATCATATTGAGATTGGTATTTCTATCCATTTGCTGCAATGCGATGAAAATGAAATTCTCAATACGTTATATCATGAAGTTTGTCATGCTGTGAAAGGCACAAAAGGACATCAAGAATCATGGAAAAAAGTTGCTCATCATGTCGGTGCAGTTTATCATCAAAAAATTACTCGGACAGGGGATTTAAAATTAATCAATCCGAACATCAGTACGCAAAATCCCAAGTATTTCTTGATTTGTAATCAATGTCTTTTTGAAATTCCTAGGTTTCGAAAAGGAAAGGCGATTAGCCATCCGGAAAAGTTTAAACATATATCTTGTGGAGGGATTTTCAGCTCCTATGACGCAGAAAGAAAACTCATCGCAGGGAAAGATGTTCTAAAAGCGAAGTAGATTCTTAAAATTCTCAAAATTCTCAAAAATATCCCCGGTTTTAGATAACGAAAAATCAATAATGGAAGAAACCATAGAAAGGTTCAATCATTATGGATTTTATTTCGTATGTAAAAAATGAAAGTGTAGGCTCGCGAATCTTTTTCTTAATCTTAGC
>CAYFSZ010000045.1:0-2182 GCA_964346085.1 uncultured Mageeibacillus sp.
TTGCTTACGTTCTTTTTCATTTTTTGCTTTTAAGTCAACTGTAATTTTCATATTTCACCTCTCTAATCGCTAATAAATTCGTTCCGTCAATTCATGATGTTGTTCATTAAATTTCTCAACGAGCAGCATATATAAATAGCCGGAATATTTTTTGCCATGATTATCAATCTCATAATAATGATCATCTTTTGTCGAAAAAAGTAAATTGCCATGTTTAATAATTGATAGCCTTTTGATATCTTCAATTCGAATTTGATGATTACCAACTGAAATGATTCGTGGTGTTAACGCGAGCGTTCCTTCTTCAACAGTCACAGTTTCATGATTTTCTTTAATTTCTATCAAACATTGCTGACCATCTTGAATCATTATTTCATCATTTTGGAATGTTAAAGTGTTCAAATACTCTCTCTGCCATTTATCCCAATCTGTAATCGTTTGGAAATCAAAATCGTGACTAGATATTTTCCCATTAGCATGGTATTCACCTTCGAGTCCACAAGAACAAGAAAAATGATTTCCCTGACTCGAAATAGAATTCAACGCTTTGCACTTTGGACATGCAAACAAGACTAATTCAATGTTTTCTGCTAAATCTTTTCCTTTGAACTTAATATTTAATTCTTCATTTTCTTGATATGCATCAACAAAAATGTCTTGATTAATTGCATCTGTAAAATCCTGAGCGGACATCTCTTTTAAATCTTCAGGTTGATAAACATTCACCCATTCAGAATGCATCTTTCCTTTTCGATTATTCTTGCCCCATAACGGACTTGAAAAATAGCCACCTGAAATCCGCAAAGTAGCAATCTTTGCTTTCATTTTTTGAGCAACTGCTGCCGTCGTAGGAATCGCTTTCAGGGACTGTCCATTGAAACTTTTTCCACCTTCTGCAAACAAACAAACATTGTGTCCTGCTTTCAAATGTTTACGAATTTTCATCACTGTTGCAATACCAACATCTGCTTTATCGTGTTGAATTGGTTCAAATAATTTAAGAAGTAATCTGGATAATTTTCCACCACGAAAGGCATGTTCACTCGCAACAAAATAAATATCTTTTTTCAAACTCAACGCAACAAACAGGAAGTCAATATTGGTCGTATGATTGGCAATAATAAAGAAAGGTCCATCTTCATCCAATGGCTTTGCAGCTTTAAAACGGTATGCTAATTTTGAATAAATATTTAAGAATGGCAAAAATAATTTAAAAAGTAATTGATGCTTATTCATACGTTCCTCTTCAGCTTTCACTATATAAAATATAACATATCACCGAGCAATCTACATAAAAGTTTAATGCTCCATGCAATTAATCAAATAGGGTTTGAAACTTGTCATTTTCATAGGCGTCAAAACACATTTTGATTTGTTCTAGAGTTACTTTTTCTGTTGAAAGTTGTTTCGGAATATCATCAAGAGTAAAAAAATCCATTCCCTTTGTCTCGATATTCTCGACAAATGATCCTCCTTCATTTTTACAAAGCATGAAAGTCTTGATGACACCATACGCATAATTTTGGACATTATGTTTTCGCCAATCTTGAACAGCAATTAACTTTTTTGATAAAACACGGTAACCAGTCTCTTCGAAAACTTCCTTCTCCGTATTCGAAGCAATGGATTGATCAACATCGCACCAACCTCCGGGCAGCGTCCACTTTTCATTATTTTCTTGTACCATCAAAATTTTATGATTTTCGAAAACAGCCGCTCTCGTATCGATTTTCGGAGTTTGATAGCCAGACTCATTGCAAAAAACACCTTTGATTATCTCGGTTGAAATGTCTGTTTTCATAGCCATCATTTCTGCTGAAATCTGACGTAATTCTTCATATCTTTCAATATCAAAGTTATCTTTTCCATATTGAAGTCCAGCTTGTGCTAAACTTTGAATTCGAATTGCAAATTCTAACCATTTGTCATTCATTTAAAACCTCAAAAGCTTTGAAAAAATTATTGTCCATCACATATCGCTATCAACTTGTACTGGTTCCGTAAAACGATCAAACTTCCAAATTCCATCTTGGAATATTAGACTATAGCTACAGCGCTGCACGAGTGTTCTGACAACATGATTGCCATCAATGTACGAAAACATAAAAGTATTATACATGATTATTATCTTTGATAATTCATTTCATAAGAATATTTACGAGCGTGAAGAAAATGCTACCTA
>CAYFSZ010000045.1:2282-9616 GCA_964346085.1 uncultured Mageeibacillus sp.
TCATAAGAATATTTACGAGCGTGAAGAAAATGCTACCTAATAACAAATTTGATTATATTCTCCATCTATTTTTCTTGGACTTCTTTGCCTCTGAGATGCTCGATTTGGATACAAAACATTTGGGTTGCCTTGCCCATTTTGGCAATTTCTTCCATGACCAAATTTTCGTCCGGATAATATTTCAAAGCAAATTGTTTAAGTAATGCCATTGCATCATCTTGGTCTTCAATTAAATGACATCGTCCAAACACGATTGCACTTTGGATAAAAGGCGCCCAAGTTTCTGCCTTGATTTTTTCCGCTCCCATCACTGTAAAGCACACTTTATTATTAGCCTTTAACGCATCGAACTTATGACCGGCTTTTGCTCCATGAAAGATAATATTTTCGTTTTTTTCATCATAAAAATAATTGAGTGGAAAAGCATACGGATAGCCATCTTCTCCATGCACAGCTAATACTCCACGTCTTGCATATTTCAATAATTTTTTCGCCTCATCTATCGAAATTTCTTTTTTCTTTCTTCTTATTTCTCTGAACATCCTTTTTAATTTCCTTTACAAAAAAGGGAAACTTTATATCAGCTACAAGCCGATCATCAATTTCCCCTTCAAGAATTATTAATGATTAT
The DNA here is from genome assembly GCA_964346085.1 of uncultured Mageeibacillus sp. GTDB lineage: Bacteria > Bacillota > Clostridia > Saccharofermentanales > DTU023 > UBA5436. The sequence continues at coordinate 2,914 of CAYFSZ010000045.1, forward strand.
CTACTTATTGGAATAAAAAACAAGAAACAAAATGTTCTGGTTCAATTTCCTTTGTTTCCGGTCTACTCTCAAGACATTCTGCATGACAATGTTTGCATCTCGCAGCAAAAGGGCAGCCATTTGGCAAGTTGATTGTTGATGGAACATCACCTTCAAGAATAATTCGTTCTTTATGATGTGTTGGATCTGCAATCGGAACAGCCGATAACAAAGCCTGCGTATAAGGATGTTTAGGATTCTTATACAGCATTTCTTTTGGCGCCATTTCAACAATAAATCCTAAATACATAACAGCAATTCGGTCCGAAACCATCTCAACGACAGATAAATCATGCGAAATGAAAACATAAGTTAATTGATATGTTTCTTGCAATCGATGTAGTAAATTTAATACTTGTGCTTGAATCGATACGTCAAGTGCAGAAATAGGCTCATCGGCAATAATAAGTTTCGGATTGACTGTCAACGCTCTAGCTATTCCTATTCTTTGTTTCTGACCACCTGAAAATTCATGAGGATAACGCTCTGCATGTTTTTCACTCAAGCCCACAATGCCCAATAATTCACGGACTATTTTCATTCTTTCTGCCTGATTCATATCAGTATGTACAAGCAGAGGTTCAGCAATCAATTCCGATACACGCATACGAGGATTTAAACTTCCTGCTGGATCCTGAAAAATCATTTGCATATCTTTGCGAATAGGACGCATTTCATCTTGAGAAATGTTAGAAATCTCTTTATCTTGAAACCAGATTTCTCCTGAATCGGGAACCAACAAGTGATTAATCAATCGACCAATTGTGGATTTCCCACAGCCAGATTCTCCGACTAAGGAAAAGGTTTCACCTTCGTAAACGTCGAAAGAGACATTATTGACTGCATGAACAAATTTGTCCGGTTTCCCAAATAGTTTTTTTCCAACGGGGAAAGTTTTTGAAACATTTTTTAAAGAAACAATTTTATTTTTTGTCATACTAATTCCTCTTTTGATTCCTGGTTTAGCCAACATCTACATTTTTGATTCATGCCAATCGATTCCAATGCTGGTTCTTTTGTCTTACAGATATCCATTGCATATTGACATCTAGGCGCAAAACGGCAACCTTCTGGCATTGCTGATAAATCTGGCACGCTACCCGGAATGGACGGTAAAACTCTTACACCAGAACCAATTTTCGGAACCGATGCAATCAGGCCTTGTGTATAAGGATGTTTAGGATTTGCGAACAATTCCTCGACCGGTGCTTCCTCTACGATTTTTCCAGCATACATGACAATCACTCTCGAACACATTTCAGCAACAACGCCTAAGTCATGAGTAATTAATAAAATACTAGAATCAACTTCTTTTTGAAGTTTTTTCATCAATTCTAAAATTTGGGCTTGAATCGTCACATCGAGCGCAGTGGTCGGTTCATCTGCTATTAACAACTTTGGATTATTACTGAGAGCCATCGCAATCATGACACGTTGAGACATACCGCCTGATAATTGATGTGGATAATTTTTGAGAACCCTCTTTGGATCAGGAATACCAACCATATCAAGCATCTCTTCTGCATGTGCAAGTGCTTGTTTTTTAGTCATTTTTTTATTATGTAAAACAATGGTTTCAACCATCTGCCTATCAATTCGCATCGAAGGATTCAAAGCAGACATAGGTTCTTGGAAAATCATACTCATATCACCGCCACGGATTTCCCTAATTTGGGATATCGGTGCATCGATTAAATTTACTTTACCTAAATACGCTGAGCCATTAGTAACTCTTCCAGGTGTATCCTTTAATAATTGCATAATTGATAAAGAGGTTACACTTTTTCCACAGCCAGACTCTCCAACGAGCCCGACAATTTCTCCTTTGTATATGTCAAAGGAAACATCTTCTACCGCAGTGACACTATTTTTTTTAGTAGTAAAAAATTCAGTTCTTAAATTCTTTACACTAAGTAATACTTCTTGTGGCATAGCCTACTCCTTTCTCTTTAGCACAAATTATTTCAACTTCGGATCAAGTGTATCTCTTAATCCATCACCAAAGAGGTTAAATGCCAGTACCGTAATAAATATGACTAGTGCTGGGAAATAGACCATATGAGGTGCTGTAGATAAATAACTACGACTTTGGGAAAGCATCGCTCCCCATTCTGGATCTGTTACATTTGCACCAAAACCAAGGAAGCTTAAACTTGATGCTGCCATAATGGCTGAACCGATCCTCATCGTAAAATTAACAATTAATGTTTGAATTGTACCAGGGAAAATGTGAACGAAAAGAATTCTACTATCTTTGCATCCTAAACTTTGTGCCACTTCAACGTAAAGAGAGCTTTTTACTGCTAGCGTCGCACTTCGCATCATGCGAGCAAAGCTCGGTACGGTAAATACCGCAACCGCAATAAATACATTGATTATGCCTGGTCCCATCAAAGCGACGATTGCAATGGCTAGTAAGATATCCGGGAAACTGAATAATACATCCGAACCGCGCATAACAATTCTTTCAATCCAGCCACCATAATAGCCAGCTAATAGTCCTAGTACTGTTCCCAATGCTGCTCCCACAATAACGGAAGATAAAGCTACTCCGAGTGTTAAAGGAGCCCCTGCCATAATTCGACTGAAAATATCTTGTCCGAATTGATCTGTTCCGAAAATATGTTCAGCACTAGGAGGAGCAAGAAGATTATCATAGTCATATGCATTAGGTTCATAAGGCGCCAATTGTGGTCCAAATAAGGCAAGAATTAATAAAACAATCATGATGCCCAAAGCAACAACTGCTGTTTTGCGGCGCATAAACTTTTTGATTAATTCTTTCGTTCGGCTCGATTTAACCGCAACGTTTTCATCTATATAATTTTCCTCAAATGAGGTGTTTGTTTTCATTTCATTCTGTGTCTTTGACATAATTATTCTCCTTACTTTTAGTCGTAACGGATTTTCGGGTTGATCACACCGTACAATAAGTCAACGATAAGATTAATAAGAACATATTGAAGGGCAAAAATCATCAGAAGCCCTTGTATAGTTGGGTAATCCCTAAAGGCAATTGAGTCAGTTAAAAGACGACCAGTGCCTGGAATAGAGAAAATATTTTCTGTAATAACAGAACCTGATAACAATCCACCGATTTGTAAACCGAGAATTGTTATGACTTGTACAAGCGAATTTTTGAAAGCGTGGCGGAACATAACAATCGATTCTTTTTGTCCCTTAGCTCTTGCTGTACGTACATAATCTTCTCTTAATGTTTCGAGCATGGATGAACGGGAATATCTCGCCAGTGTGGCCATGATACCTGATCCCATTACAAGTGATGGAAGCACTAAACTCTTCCATGATTCAAGTCCTGCGGTTGGTAACCATCCAAGTTTTACTGAGAAAAATTGAATGCCTACTAGCCCCAGAGCAAAACCCGGTGCCGATAATGCACAAATTGCAAGCAACATACCAAAGAGATCAAAAGCTTTTCCTCGTTTGATAGCACTCATAACCCCCAAAAATATACCAAAAACCGGAGCCCATAATAGCCCGGCAAAAACGAGCTGAATTGTGTATTCAAATCTTGCCCATATTAATTCCGAAACAGGCAAATTTGATTTTAGTGAGCGTCCCATATCACCTTGGAACAAGTTTTTCATATAATTGAAATATTGAACAATTAATGGATCATTCAAGCCATATTGCTCACGAATGGCTTCGACTTCTTCAAGATTAGCTTCTATTCCAGCAAGTGTTCTTGCAGGATCTCCGGGAAGCATATGAATAAACATAAACACCAAAATGGAAATGATGAACATCAAAGTGATTGACTCCAATAGTCTTTTAGCTATGTAACGCCCCATTATTTATTACCTCTTCTTATAAAATACGGAGTAGACCCCTACTCCGCATTTCAAAAATATTTAGATTTATTAATAGATTAATGATCTAAACCTACTGTTCTGAATACCATAACGCCGCCTGGTTTATATTGTAGGCCGTTCACGTATGTTTTGTATCCATTTAAGTTACTGTCATTTCCTAAGAAAATCCATGGACATTCATCCCAAGCAATTGCTTGTGCTTTTGCATAGGTTTCAGCAAGTTCATCTGGATCTGTCATTAATAATGCATCATCAAGAAGTTTGTTGAATTCTTCATTATTCCAGAAAGCTGTATTATAACCTTCAGGAGGGAATTTTGTTCCGTGAAGAATATTTCTCATTGAACCGTCAGCTTCATATGAACCAGAAGACCAGTTAACATACCACATTTGAACTTTTGTTTCTTCTAGTGGTGCACTTGTGATTTCAGCATTTGCTGTTGATTCATTTGGAAGTAATTTTACATTAACACCAATTTGAGCAAGTTGTTGTTGCACAAATGTAGCACCTTTTTGTTCGATTGTAGTATTGTCTACAACGATTTCTACATCAAAACCATTTTCAAAACCAGCTTCTTTCATAAGTGATTTAGCTTTTTCGATATCAGGTGTATATGGTGTTTGTGGAGCAAAGTACATGATGGAATCTGAGAAGATTGATAATGGAGCTTTACCAAAGCCGTTAAATACAACTTTTTCATAAGCTTCACTGTCGAATGCATAGTTTAATGCTTGACGAACTCTCTTGTCAGCAAAAGGTTTGCTTCCATCTGGAAGTACTAATTCTGTGTTCAATGTAACATATCTGTATGTTGTAGCTGGAGCTACATCAACGACAACTGAAGAATCTTGTTGAAGAATTTCAACATCTGTTACTGGAATTGGGAAGATAACATCTGCTTCACCTGTTTGTAACATTGCAATACGTGCAGCATCTTCAGGAACGACTTGGAATGTTAAAGAATCAACTTTAGGTCCTTCTCTCCAATAATCTTGATTAGGAACCATTTTTGTATAACCACCATCAACACGTTCTGCAAACACAAATGGACCAGTACCTGCTGATGCTGTTGTGAATGAATCTGTTCCTGCTTCAATCGCTTTTGGAGAAGCAATACGAACTTGTGTAATTTTGTTGATGAAAGTGTTATTTGGAGCATCTAATGTGATTGTCACTTGATATTCACTGTCAACTGTAACGCTTTCCCAGTTTTTCACGCTTCTATGCAATGCTAAAGATTCATCATTGTAACCACGTTCGTAGTTTGCTTTTACAGCTTCTGCATTAAACGGTTCGCCGTCATGGAATTTAATGCCTTCTTCTAGAACGAATGTATATGAACGTCCGTCTTCTGAAACTGTCCATTCTTTTGCGAGTGCAGGAATAACATTTGTATCAGCATCAAATGTTAAGAGTGTTTCATACATTTCGTTAAGCACTTGATTAGAAATACCATTGCTTCCTACATGTGGATCTAATGATGTTGTATCTGCTTGAAGAGCAATTACGATATCATTATCTGGAGCTTTTGCTGCATCGCCTTCTGCTGCAGGTTCCCCTTCTGCTTCTTCTGCTGGTTCTGTTTCAGCATTTGATTCTTCAGCTTCTGCAGGTTCACTTGCGTCAGCTGCCTTGGTTTCTTTTGCTTCTTCTGTATTACTACCGCAAGCAACAAGACCAACGACCATAATCATTGCTAAAAATAAAGCCAATAATTTTTTCATTTCTTTTCTCCTGTTTAATTTTTTTCTGTTAAATCAATAAAAAAGAAATTTTATGTCGTTAACAGATGTAATTAGATTTCGCCAAGTAAAATTACTTGTCGATTAAGATACTACAAATTGTATATTTTTTTCTCTAAAAATTCAAATTTAAGTGCATTTGCACAGTTACTGTTTTAAACTTATTTCTTTACGGCTACGATAATGCCATCGCCCAATTCAGGATGATACACAGTCTCATAATTGAGATGATTCAAAATCTCTTCTCGAAACTCTCTTAGCTTACGAACAATGCCACGAACATTTCTCGTCTTCGCAGGATAAGGTGCATCCACTAAACCATAAAAATTAATATTATCAAATATAAATGCTCCACCAGTTTTGATATTTTTCTCAAAGTGCTTCATATGATTGCCGTATTGCGATTTCGCCGCATCGATGAAAATCAAATCATACATACGGGCAGTCGTATATTCGATGGCATCGGTCAGGACTAAATTAATTTGATTTGAAAAGCCTGATTCTTGCACATTTTGGACTGCTTGTTGGTAGGATTCTTCATTTTTTTCTAATGTATCGACATGAATTTCAGGGTCCATTTCAGCCATACGAATGGAAGAATAGGCAACAGCCGTCCCTACCTCCAAAATATCTTTCACATCATGTGCTTCAATATAGTCCAGAATAAAATAGAGGCTTTCTTCCATGATGATGGGTACATGTTCATTTGTATTTTGTGTTTGTTCAATATTTAGCATTTTGTTCTTTCTTTGTTGTCTAACGAGCAATATTGATCGTATATTAATTCCATTTCACTTCGATAATCCATTCACTAATTTTTTCCTTTGTTCTATATCTAATATGATTGATCATTATTTTAGCAGAACTAAAATAATGATGGTTATGCTTATCTTTTCATGATCATTCCGACTTTACCTTTCATGAACTAACTTATACAACTTCTTGGTTAAAACAGAATAAATATATCTAAATAATAACACTTCTCTTGAATTGTTCATTGGTTCTTGTATAATAAATTTAACAGGACTCCCCACACCTCTCTAAGATGTGTCCCAAGGGGAGACATTCATTTATTAGGAGTAAATATGG
>CAYFSZ010000045.1:9716-11655 GCA_964346085.1 uncultured Mageeibacillus sp.
AAAATTAATTGAAGAATATGGGAACGTGATAAATTTGTATCACTTAGCTTTCCCCATCGATTGGTATGATTGAGCGAGGAGATTATTCACCATCCATCACGCTCGCTTTGACAATTGCGAAAGTGTGCAATGTGAAGGTTGAGGATGTTTTTTATTTAGAGGAGGAGTCAAATAATGAATGAAAATAACATAAAGAAAGCAAATTTAAAGGCTTTACCCAAATTTATAATTAGTATGATTGTTATACTTATCGCAAGTTATTGGATAGGCTATTTCGCAGCTAAATACGGTATACAAAATCTTTCCTCTAGCATAAAGGATGCTGGAATCTTTTTCGGCAATAATATTGTTCCATGGTTAATCGTTGCCATCGCAATTCTTTTGCCGATTGTTTGCAGCATACTATATCGAAAAGCCAAGCACTTGCTAAAGGATTGGGACGGAGAAAACGAAGATATCGCTAATGAAATTGAATTAAAGCTCTCTCACATTATGGATTACTAGTACAGCAAGCATTCTCACCTTTTTCCTAATGGCAGCAACCAATGCAGGAGCTTTTGTTCTTTTCGATAAAGGAAACTTGCTACCCTTTTTCTTAGGTTTAGCCTCTGTTTTTATCATTATGTTTGAAGTTACACTGATTCAACAAAAATGTGTTGATCTATATAAACGTATGAATCCAGAAAAAACAGCATCTGTCTATGATGCGAAGTTCGAGAAAAAATGGATTGACAGCTGTGATGAAGCCGAAAAAGTGTTGATTGGAAAATGCGCAATGAAAGCCTACTCTGCGACAAATCTTGCTTGTGTGGGTCTTGCTAGTCTACTAGCTGCATGTGCACTATTCTTCGAAATCGGATTCTTGCCATCATTATCCGTATGCATCATCTGGGCCATCAATCAATTCACATACCACAGAGAATCGATGAAGCTTTTAAAACCTAAAAAATAAAAGATCTTGAGGTTATCACTAAATAAAAATGGCCTACTTTGAGCATTTCTCTAAGTAGGCCATTTATTTTTTATAATCTAGTCTAGCTTACCCAATTTCGTACACGCGAACTTCATAGGGACGAGTTTTGAATTTTTTCTCCGTCAAAGATTGTTCCGGATAATTGCTGAACTTAAGCGTCATACTCTCTGGCTCAAACCCTTTTGGTAAACGGCAAGTCACAGATTTTTCCGTAAAAGAACAAATAATCAACAAACTTTTTCCTTGATAGGAACGACTATACATATAGAGATTTCTATTTCTGCGATTATGTTCTTGATAATCTCCATGGCGAACAATATCACTCTCTTTTCGATAACGAATCACGTCACGATAAAAATTCAACAAGGAATCTGGATCTTTTTCCTGACTGGCAACATTGATTTCTTTATAATTCGGATTCAAGGCAAACCAAGGTGTACCCGTTGTAAAGCCCGCCTGCTCCTCATCACTCCACTGCATAATGGTTCTAGAATTATCACGAGTTGCACGGCGAATTTTTTCAAATTTTCTCTGATTATGTCCGTTTTTACAATCCTTCTCATAATGATTGATAGCCATACAATCTTTATACTCATCAATCGAATCCAAGTACAGATTCGTCATCCCGATTTCCTGCCCTTGATAAATAAAAGGTGTTCCTTGTTGGAAAAGATAAGAACAAGCAAGCATTTTTCCGCTTTCAACACGATACTCTTCACTGCCATAACGGCTGATAATACGTGGATGATCGTGATTTTCAATATACAGCGCATTCCAGCCGACTCCGGCCAAAGCGTTTTGCCATTTGGTGAATGCTTTTTTCAATTTACGAAGCGAAAACGGCAGCGGAATATATTCCGTCAAAAAGCAGTCTGCTTCCATATGTTGAAAATGAAACATCATATCGAGCTGCTGTATAAAAACTTTTAAAACAAGCAGAGTAATTCCAAAATTTCTTCAAATTCC
>CAYFSZ010000046.1:0-5542 GCA_964346085.1 uncultured Mageeibacillus sp.
GTCACAGGTATTTTCGAAACAGTTGAAAATGGAGATTTGATTTTGTTTGATGCTGAAAGCGGAGATATTTATATTAATCCGGAAGATGCAGTCCGTTCAGCGATGCTTGACAAAGCAGGATTAGAACAAATTGAAAAAGAAAGATTGATGAAAGATTTAGCTTTACCTGCAAAAACTGAAGATGGTAAAGAAATGAAAGTTTATGGAAATATCGGTTCAACGGAAGAGCTGAAAGCTGCAATGATCTATCAATTGGACGGGGTAGGACTCTATCGATCCGAATTTTTGTTCATGAGCAGTGATCATTTCCCGACAGAAGAGGAACAATATCAAGCTTATAAAGAAGCAATTAATACATTAGGTAAAGAACTGATTATTAGAACTTTAGATATTGGAGGAGATAAGGGATTGCCTTATTATGAATTTGATTACGAAGAAAACCCATTCTTAGGTTGGCGCGCAATTCGTATGTGCTTAACAGAAAGAGCAATTTTCAAAGCACAAATCAGAGCATTATTGAGAGCATCAGCTTGTGGTCCTATTAAAGCTATGATTCCGATGATTATTTCGATAGAAGAAGTACGAGCAATTAAGGAGATAGTTGAAGAATGCAAAACAGAATTACGTGCAGAAGGTATTGAATTCAATGAAAATCTTCCTCTCGGTATCATGATTGAAACACCTGCTGCTGTTATGATGGCAGATGAGCTTGCTAAAGAAGTTGATTTCTTTAGTATTGGTACGAATGATTTAACCCAATATATTTTGTCAGTTGATCGTGGTAACAAACGCGTTGAAAAATTGTATAATTCATTTAATCCTGCTGTTTTACGTGCAATTCATCGTGTCATAAAAGCAGCTAATGATGCCAATATTGAAGTCGGAATGTGCGGTGAATTTGCATCTGATCCGAACATCACAGAAGTATTATTAGGTTTTGGTTTAGATGAATTCAGTATGGCTCCTGGTGAAACACCTAGAGTTAAAGATAAGATTAGACATTTGAATTTTGAAAAAGCAAAAGAAACTGCAGAACAAGTACTTCAATGTGGAACTGTCGAAGAAGTTTATAAAGTAATTGGACTTTTATAATACAATAAAAATTTGGAGGAAAATATGGTAGAACATACAATGTACGTAAGAAATAAAACAGGACTTCATTTAAGACCTGCAACAGAATTATCCGCTTTATGCTCAAAAATGCAATCGGATATCACCATTGAATTCGGAGAAAAAATTCTGAATCCTAAAAGTGTATTACTTTTAATGGGTGCTGCGATTAAACAAGGTTCAAAAATCACCATTAAAGTAGAAGGCGAAAACGAAGAAGCTGACTTGAAAGCTATTGTTGATGCAATCGAAGGTGGATTCGGTGAAGAAATGGTTCCTTTAGAAGAAATTGAAACTGATTAAAATATTAATAATTAACTTTTCTCAATCAAAAAAGGCGCATTCTCAAATTATGAGTAATGCGTCTTTTTCATTTTTAATATGCCAAATTTTATAAAATTGATTCTTCAGAATTTGTGATAACCACTTCAATTCCTTTATCTATTAATTTATCAATTTCAATCGGGTCTGTTTTCTCATCAGTAATTAGACAAGTTACATTTTCAATAGGTGAAAAAATATAATTGTGATTAAATCCGACTTTTCGATTATCAGCAACAACAATTACTTTTCCCATGCAACAATTAATCATCTCGCGATTGATGGCTAATTCTTCGCCGACTGCCGTAGACAAGCCATGCGTATCTGAAACACCACTTACGCCTAAAATACACACATTAGCAAGGATGCTTTTTAAAGTAGAAACAGCATGATCGCCTGTTGTACACATTTTTGGTTGATTCATACCAGAATGCGCGATTTCTCCACCTGTCAAAATCAATTTAATATTAGGATTACGTTGTTCGAAGAGACTGTTAATATTATTCGTGATAATTGTCACATAATCACTTTTAATATACTTGATGACTCGTAATGCAGTAGAACTGGAGTTGATATAGACGACATCTCCTGGCAGCAACATTTCAGCAGCTTTTTTTGCAATTAATTCTTTTTCTTCAATGTTCGTATTGTAAAGAATTTCACTGTCGAACTCAGGGAGAATATTTTTTTTGAAACCATCCTTTGTACTGCGATAGTTCGTCGATACAATGTGTTGCTTCTTTAAATAGCTTAAATCTCTTCTAATGGTCGCTTGGGAAACCTCAAACAAGTCGGACAAGGCAGATAAACTAATATTAGGTTGATTTTGCAAAGCTCTGATGATTTTTGCTCTTCGTTCACGAATAGTTGCATTAGAATTTTTCATTGATATTACTCCCCTGTTTGTTTTAATCTATTTTGCTCCATATTTCATAAAATTACAATTTTTATGCAAAGAAATTCTCGAATTTTCATAAAAAATGTAGAATATGCAAATTTATACGGAACAAGCACAAAATGAGCATAAAATTATCAATAATCTGTAAATTGAAGCATAAAATAGCCGGTGATAGAATATTACTATCAACAAATATTCAAGTATTTGATGGAAAAGAAGGAATTCGGAATGAAAATTACAAAACAAAAAGTAACAGATTTAAATTTATGCTATGCAATTGGTCAACTCAATTCTGACGGCGAAAGATCATTTATTGTCGCAACTGAAAAAGAAGGAGATTGTCAACGCTTTGATTTAGATGGGCATTATATTGAAACTATTTGGTCCGAGCCAGGTGGAGTGATGACTTTGTTACAAGTTCCTCATGGAAATGGATCTTTTATTGCTACACATAAGTTTTATTCTCCGAATAATTCTGCAGAAGCTTATCTAGTCCATGCAATTCCTGTTAACGAAAAAGGAGAACCAGTTCAAAATCTTAAAGAAGAACATTCATGGAAAATAGTCCGTCTATGTGATATGCCTTTTGTTCATCGTTTTGGCATTTTGAAGTCTGAAGAAAAATCATACATCATCGCATGCACACTTAAGTCCGATCATGAGTATAAAGAAGATTGGACGCATCCAGGAAAAATTTTGATTTGTGAATTACCTGAAGATTTATATGCTTTTGATGCAGATCAAAACAAACCATTAGAATTCTCAGTTCTAAAAGATGGATTAACAAAAAACCATGGTTTTTCAATTTGTGAATATAAAGGAAGAGAAATCTGCTTAGTTGCTACAGAAAATGGTTTGTTCAGGGTGACTCCTCCATCTTCTAACAGTGATTGGCAGGTAGAACAATTAACGGATTTACCAAGCAGTGATGTCAGAATGATAGATATCGATGGTGACGGAAATTTAGAATACATGGTTTTCGCACCTTTCCATGGAGAAGATTTTTATATTTATCGTGAAACAGAGACTGGTTTGGAAATTATTTATCAACATGAAGAAAAAATTCCTTTCTTACATGCGCTTTGGGCAGGCGATTTAGCTGGAAAAGCATGTTTTATCGCAGGTCATCGTAAAGGAGAAAGAGACTTATATATTGTCACTTGGGATGCGGATAAGAAAGAATTTATCTTTACACAAGTGGATCATGATTTTGGCCCGACAAACGTTGATGTTTATCAACATGATGGAGCAGATTTTATCATCGCCACAAATCGTGAAACAAGTGAAGTAGCGTTATATAAAGTGAGTGAATAACTCTTTATAGAATAGAGGAGGTTAGAAATGTCAAAAATTGATGAAATTACAAGAGAGAGCTGGATTCTCGGAGCTTTCCCTGAATGGGGTACATGGCTCAATGAGGAAATCGACAATACTGTTGTAGAACCAGGTACATTTGCAATGTGGTGGTTAGGTGTTGTTGGTTGCTGGTTCAAAACTGAGAACGACACAAACATCGCGATTGATTTATGGTTTGGTAATGGCAAAAGAACACAAAAAGTTGCTGATATGAAACCTTATCATCAAATGAGAAATATGATGGGTGTTAAAAAGTTACAACCAAATTTAAGAGGCTATCCAATCGTTTATGATCCATTTGCAGTGACTAAATGTGATGCTGTTTTTGCAACACATTATCACAATGATCACATTGATCCATTCTTTGCAAAAGCAGTATTAGACAATTGTGGACCAGACGTACCCTTTATTGGACCAGAAGAATGTGTCAAAAAATGGGTAGGCTGGGGAGTTCCAGAAGAACGTTGTCAAGTTGTTAAACCTGGTGATGTAGTGAAAGTAAAAGACACCGAAGTTTATGTCTTAGATTCTTATGATAGAACTTGCTTAGTCACAACAGAAGTTGGTGAAGACTTAGACGGAATTTGCCCAACAAACATGGATGAAAAAGCAGTAAACTACTTATTCAAATTCCCTGCAGGAACAGTTTATCATTCAGGTGATTCACACTACAGTGTTCGTTATGCAGAAATTGGCAAAAAATTTGACATCGATATTTCATTTGGCTCCTATGGTGAAAACCCAGCAGGTTGTCAAGATAAAATGTCCTCTGTGGATATGTTAAGAATGGCTGAAGCAACAAGATGTAAAGTAGTGATCCCACTTCATTACGATGTATGGACAAATTTCAAAGCAGATCCAAAAGAAATCTTGTATCTATACAATTACAAGAAAAATGCTTTGGATTATCAATTCCATCCATACATCTGGGATGTTGGTGGCAAATATGTTTGGCCATTAGATAAAGACAAAATTGAGTTCCATTATCGCCGTGGTTTTGAAGATTGCTTCGAAGAAGAAGCGAATGTTCCTTTCAAATCTATTTTATAAGCAAGATTGTTGAAACAGAGTAAAGAAATTCATAGGAGGAAAATATATGCTCTTAAAAGAAATCTATGAAAATAAATATTATGCCTTTCATGAAAATGCAAAAGATTGGCAAGAATCCATTCGCTTAGCCTGTAAGCCGCTAGAGGAACAAGGCATGGTGAAAGATATTTATGCGGATGAATTAATTCGTTGCGTTGAAAAACATGGTCCCTACATTGTGCTAATCCCCGGGGTTGCCATGCCACATTCAACCGAGAATGCAGAAGGTGCAAATGGAACAGCTATTGGTTTTATGCGATTAGCAAATCCTGTTTCTTTCGAAGAAGGAAATCCAGACAAAGATGCACAAATTTTCTTTACTTTAGTTTCAACAAACCCCGATGAACATATGGCTAACATGCAACGTTTGTATACCATTTTGACAAACGAAGAAGCAGTTGAAAAATTGAAAAATGCTACAACTGCTGAAGATTTATTAGTGATTGATTCTCTCTTAGAGAATTAATAATAGAAATTTTTAACAATAAAATTTTGGAGAATTTAGAGGAGGTACACAATGAATAGTGTATTATCAGTGTTGACAGTTATTTGGGAATTTTTTGTTAATAACATTTTGACTCAACCTGCATATTTTATCGGTTTAATGGTTGTTATCGGTTACATCCTACTCAAAAAACCTTGGTATGATGTTTTAGCTGGATTTATCAAAGCAACCATCGGTTTTTTCATACTACAAGTCGGTTCTGGTGGATTGGTCAGCAATTTCCGTCCTATCCTTGTTGGATTAAAAGACAAATTCAATTTAGA
>CAYFSZ010000046.1:5642-11552 GCA_964346085.1 uncultured Mageeibacillus sp.
GCTTTACCAGTTATCGGTGGAAGTAAAATTGCGATCTTAGCAGTCATGGGATTATTATTAGGATTATACTGGGCAGTAGGTTCCAACTTATTAGTTGGATATTCACAAGATTTAACAGATGGTGCTGGCTTTACAATCGCTCATCAACAAATGTTCGGTGTTGGTTTATTTGCATGGATTGCTGAAAAAATGAACAGAAAAGGCAAAAAACATACAAAAAGACTTGATGACATCAACTTACCTGGTTGGTTAAAAATCTTCAATGAAAACATGGTTGCTACTGCTATCTTAATGACATTGTTCTTTGGAACAATCTTATTAATCTTAGGCAAAGATTACTTGATTCAAGCAGAATTCTTAGGTGAAGGAAAATCATTCTTCTTCTATATCATTACAACATCTTTCCACTTTGGTGTTTATTTAGCTATCTTACAATTAGGTGTTAGAACATTCGTTACTGAGTTAACAAACTCTTTCCAAGGTATTTCTACAAGATTATTACCTGGTGCTGTTCCTGGTGTTGACTGTGCTGTTGTTTATGGCTTCGGTTCAAAAAATGCTGTTACAATCGGTTTCTTATTCGGTGCTTTAGGTCAATTCTTAGCAATTATTGCTTTAGTATTATTAAAGAGCCCAACACTTGTTATCGCAGGATTCGTTCCAGTCTTCTTCGACAATGCAACAATCGCAGTTTATGCCGATAACAGAGGCGGTGCAAAAGCAGCTATGGTTCTCCCATTCATTTCAGGTTTATGCCAAGTATTCGGTTCTGCCTTCATCGCAAGCTTCGTAGGCATGGCTCAATACGGTGGATACTTAGGAATGTGGGACTGGGCAGTTGTATGGCCTGTATTCACAGTCTTAATGAAATACTTAAGCTTTGTTGGTTTGATCATTTCACTCGCAGTATTGATTATCATTCCTCAAATCCAATACAGAAGAAACAAAGAAACATACTTCTTAGAAACAGAAAACTGGGAAGAATGCAAACGCATCCGTGCTGAAAAAGCTGGAAAATAAGTTATACTAATAAAAGGCATCGTTGCAATTGTTTCGATGCCTTTACTCTATTAAAAGAAAGAAGGAATTTACAATGGTAAAAGTATTAGTTGCATGTGCAAACGGTGCTGGTTCAAGTTTGATGATGAAAATGGCGGCAGATAAAGCCTTTAAACAATTGGGTATTGATGTTTCTGATATTCATCACTGTGCATTGGCTGAAGGCGTTAGCTCAGCTCATCAATATGACATCGTTTTCGTAGCACAAAACTTCGAAGACATGTATGAAGATGCGAAAAGACGTGGTGCGAAAGTTATTGGCTTAAGAAACATCATGAGCGACAAAGAAATGATTGAAAAGCTCGAAGCTGCAGATTTAGTTGGCTTTTTGAAAAATAAAAAATAAGTGTCATCAATCAGGGTTTTTTATGCATCAAATAAAACTATTAGTTGCTGATATGGATGGAACTCTATTACGTGATGACAAGACAATCAGCCAAAGAACTAAAGATGCATTGGCAAAATTGCAAAAAAAAGATGTAATCATCGTATTTGCTTCAGGTAGAACAAACTTCATGATGAAACTTTATCAGGAACCATATGTTGCTTGTGATTATCATATTTCATTCAACGGCGCGATGATTGAAAATTTAAAATTACAAGAAGATTTGCAACCTGTTATCATTGATCAAGATACACAGGAAGCCGTTTGGAATTACCTGGCAAATGAAGCTTCTGCATACACTGCTTATACCAAAGACAAAATGTATTTTTTCGAAAAGAATACGGATATTGTTTCTCGGAAAATTGATGATTATGTGAATTTAGCAAAGCAACAAGGAATCAAGATTGATCCCAATGCAACAATACTTGGAGAAAAGCAAATTGATAATGATTCCAATTGTCATATCATCAAATTTGTTGCCTATGAAGATGATAAACAATGGCTTGAAGAATTTCTTCATTTCATCAATCAACTTCACTATGTAAAATCTGAAGCGACTGGATATGGTGTGACTGGCGTATTTAATGAAATGGTCTCAAAAAAAGATGCACTCGTAAATCTTTGTCGCAAATTGGATATTTCACAAGAGGAAGTTTGTGCAATAGGGGACTATGACAACGACCTCAGTATGTTTGAGGTCGCGGGTCTTAAAGTTGCGATGGAAAATGCAAACCAGAATCTAAAAGACAAAGCTGATATTATTTGCCCATCCAACAATGAAGATGGAGTAGGAATTTTTATCGAAGAGAATCTCTTATAAAATGACTCAAAAAACACACTAAAAAAGGAGTTTTCCATAAATTTGGAAAACTCCTTTTGGTTTTTAATAATTATAATTAAATTTACTTTTGGCCATAGTAAGCATTAGGACCATGTTTACGCATATAATGCTTGTCTAGTAATCCTTGCTCAATTCTCTTGATGTCAGGATTTGCCATCTCAGTCAAAGTAGCCATTCTACAGCATTCTTCCAAAACTTTTGCATTATGAACAGCTTTACTTGCATTACCACCAAAAGTGAAAGGTCCATGCCCAGACACTAAAACACCTGGAACCGCCATAGGATCAATCTCTCTTTCATTAAATGTCTCAGCAATAACTTTACCGGTATTAAGTTCGTAGGCAGAATGAATTTCTTCATTTGTCAATTTTCTTGTGCTAGGGACATCTCCGTAGAAAGTATCGGCATGTGTTGTGCCATAAGCAGGTAAATCACGACAAGCTTGCGCCCAACTGACAGCCCATGTGGAATGTGTATGCACAATACCACCTAATTGAGGAAATTGTTGATATAAATATAAATGCGTATCAGTATCGCTTGAAGGATTTAAATCACCTTCAATCACTTCACCAGTTGTTAAATCTAAAACAACAATATCTTCCGCTTTTAACTGATCATATTCAACACCACTTGGTTTAATTGCCATGACATTATTTTCACGATCAACCTCGCTGACATTCCCCCAAGTAAAAATGACTAAGTCTAATTTTGGCAATTCCATATTCGCATCAAAAACGCGTTTTTTTAAATCTTGAAAAGACATATATTCTTCCTCCAGAATCAATATTTATTATTATGATAAGTATAACATAAGAACAAATGGATGAAGATTTTTTCAAATTCTAAGCATGTTAAAATTAGTAACATATATAGCATAAACTCATAAAATTTTTCTATTGTGAAATTGTTATGTGCTAATATACAACTATGAAAATAAATGATGTTTTAAAATATATAGAGCAGCCTCTTCAAATTGGCAATGTGATTTTGCCGAATCGATTGGCTTTAGCCCCTTTAGCGGGGACAACAGAAGTTGTCTTTCGAAGTCTCTGTCATCAAATGGGAGCAGGACTTGTGACGACTGAGCTGGTTAGTGCTAGAGGAATTGTACATGATCCTCAATTGGAAAAGAATTATCAATATTTGGAAATAGATCCGCAAATCGAAAGTCCTGTAGCCATTCAACTTTTTGGGTATGACGTTGATGACTTTGTGTTTGCAACGCAAAAAATATTAGAACATCCAATTCTTGGTCAATGTGCCATGATAGATATCAACATGGGATGCCCTGTCAAAAAAGTAGTCAAGCAAGGGGCAGGCTCAGCACTGATGCAGACCCCTAAATTAGCAGCGAATATCGTAAGAGAAGTCGTGCATGTCGCTGCAGAATTCGAAAAACCAGTGAGTGTGAAATTCAGATCAGGATGGGATGAAGAGAATATAAATGCTCCTGAATATGCAAAAAGAATGGAAGATGCTGGAGCAGCGATGATTACAATTCATGCAAGAACCAGACAACAAATGTATGCAGGAAAAGCGAATTGGGAAATCATCAAACAAGTGAAAAAAGCAGTACAGATACCTGTGTTCGGTAATGGAGATATCGTCGACCTAGATTCTTTGGTAGCGATGCATGAGCAAACGCATTGTGATGGTTTTGCTATCGGCAGAGCTGCACAAGGAAACCCATGGATTTTTAGAGAATTGCAAGGGGATAGTAGCACCATTACAAAACAAGAGTGGCTTGCAGTCATTCAACAACATGTACAGGGAATGTTGGATAAAGAGCAAGATGAAAAAGCTGCAATCATCAAAATGCGCACGCAATTTGCCTGCTATCTAAAAGGTAAACGTAATGCAGCCACTGTGAAAAATCAAATCATGCAAACAACGAATCAAAAAGAGATTTTTGCATTGCTCCATGAGGTGACAATCTAAACAAAAATAAATATATTTTTTTGCACAAAAGAATGAATTTTTAAAGTTGTAATTTTGGCATATAGCATAGTATAATGTCTATTGCGTGTTCACATAGAATTCGTAAATTCATTTATTTGTGTAGATCTATTTAAGTTCTACCTAAGTATATACAAGGGGGACCGGATATGAAAAATTATCCTGCTAACAAAATCAAAAATATCACTTTCATGGGCCATGGCGGTTCAGGAAAAACATCCTTAATCGAAGCAATGATGCTTAATGCAGGTGTCATCAATAGAATGGGTAAAGTTGAAAGTGGCAATACTGTAACTGACTTCGATGCAGAAGAAAAACGTCGTGGAATGTCAACCAACACATCCTATGCAACATGTGAATGGAAAGGTAATAAATTTAACTTAATTGACACTCCGGGAGATTTTGACTTCTTAGGCGAACAAATGCTTGGCATGAGAGTCGGAGACGTTGTTTTGTTAGTAGCAACAGCCAAAGATGGCGTTGCGGTTGGTGCTGAAAAAGCAATCCGTTTAGCAGCAAAAAACAATAAACCGCTGGCTATCGTGTTAAACGCAGTTGACGAGCCAAACACAAGATTCAAAAATACTTTAGAAAAATTCCGTGAACAATATGGGGATAAAATCGTTCCAGTTGTTTTACCAATTTTTGAAAATGAAGAATTAGTCGGTTTAATCGATGTTCTCAATAAACAAGCTTATCGTCTAGAAGAAAAAGCAAATGTCGCAATTGATATGCCTGAAGCAAGTCAAGCACAAGTTGATGAAGCCTATGAAGCTTTATTAGAACAAATTGCGATGGCCGATGATGATATGATGGAAAAATACTTTGGTGGCGAAGAGTTTACTGAAGCAGAAAAACAAGATGGCCTGAAAAAAGCAATTCAAAATGGAATGGTTTATCCAGTATTTACAACATCCGCAACAAATAATTTGGGCGTTAACTACTTAATGGATATTATTGCTGAATATTTCCCGTCTGCAGCAATGCAATCTGAAATCACAGTAAAAACAGCAGGTGATGCAGAAGAAACATTGTCCTTAGATGAAAATGGCAATTTAGCAGCATTTGTTTTCAAAACAATTGTCGACCCATTTGTTGGACGTATTTCTTTATTCCGTGTTTATTCTGGCCAAGTCAAAGATGGTGTTCCTGTTTATAACAGCTCAACAGAACAAGAAGAACGTGTTAACGGAGTTTTTTATTTACAAGGTAAAAAACAAATTAATACAGAGGCTGTAACTGCTGGTGACATTGGTGCTTTAACCAAATTGAACGGCACACAAACCAATCAAACTTTAAGCAGCAAAGAACATCCTTATACCATTAAAGCAGTGAGCTTACCTGCACCAGGATTAACATTAGGAATTTCTCCTGTTAAGAGTGGTGAAGAAGATAAAGTTATGCAAGGAATGACTCGCTTACGCGATGAAGATTTATCATTCGATATTTACAATGATGCAGAAACAAAACAAATGCTCATTTCAGGTATGGGTGAAGTTCAGCTCGACGTATTATGCAATAAGTTAAAAGCGAATTACGGTACTGAAGCAACCTTATATGAGCCAAAAGTTGCTTATCGTGAAACGATTCGCAAAAAAGTTGAAGTACAAGGAAAACACAAAAAACAATCTGGTGGACATGGTCAGTTCGGTGATGTTTGGATTCGTTT
>CAYFSZ010000047.1:0-11458 GCA_964346085.1 uncultured Mageeibacillus sp.
TTTTGGCGTCGCCTTTAAGGGGCAATTTTTTTGTTGCTAAAAAGAAAGGGGAACCTATGAAAGTAAAACCATCGGTAAAACCGATCTGCGAGAAATGTAAAGTCATTAAACGCAAGGGCAGAGTTATGGTCATTTGCTCTGATCCTAGACACAAACAAAGACAAGGATAATCAAGAATTTAGCACTTGATTATTGTTGAGGACACGATTACGAGGATGCGGCTGCATCAATCTTATTAACCGAAGATTGTTGTTTTCCTTCAAACGTGTTGTTCAAAAAATAGTTGAATTAAAAAAAACACTAAGATTGATGGAGGTGCATTAATGGCACGTATTGCTGGGGTGGATATACCCAATGAAAAACGTGTGGAAATCGGACTTACATACATTTATGGTGTAGGCTTAACTACATCCAAGAATGTATTGGCTAAATGTGAAATAAATCCCGATACACGCGTTAAAGATTTAACTGAAACAGAAATCACAAATATTCGTGATGTCCTCGAAGAAGAATACAGAATTGAAGGTGATTTACGCCGTGAAATCGCAATGAATATCAAACGTTTAACAGATATTGGTTGCTATCGTGGTCGTCGTCACCGTGCTGGTCTCCCTGTTCGTGGTCAACGAACAAAAACAAATGCAAGAACCCGTAAGGGCAGAAAACGTTAATAGGGGGTAAATATGGCAAAAGCAAAAAGAAAAACACGTGTAAGACGTCGTCAGAAAAAGAATGAAGCTAAAGGTCAAGCTCATATTCATTCTTCTTTTAATAATACTATCGTCACAATTACAGACTTAAAAGGTAATGTAATTTCATGGTCAAGCGCTGGTGCACAAGGCATGAAAGGTTCCCGTAAAGGAACACCATTTGCTGCACAATTAACAGCAGAAACAGCTGCAAAAGCTGCGATGGACCAAGGTATGCAAACAGTAGAAGTTTATGTAAAAGGTCCTGGTTCAGGAAGAGAATCCGCAATCAGAGCTCTTGATACAGCAGGTTTGGAAGTTGTCTTAATTAAAGACGTGACACCAATCCCACATAATGGTTGCAGACCACCAAAAAGAAGAAGAATTTAAGGAGGAGGATCAATATGGCTAGAGATATGTCACCAATTTTGAAACGTTGTCGCTCTTTAGGGATTGAGCCTCAAGTAATGGGGATTAATAAAAAATCAAATCGTAATCCTCAAAACGCTCGTCGTAAAGAAAGCGAATATGGTCGCCAATTACGTGAAAAACAAAAAGTTAAATTTATCTATGGCGTTTTAGAAAAACAATTTAGAAATCTTTTTGACCGTGCTTCACGTATGAACGGTGTTACCGGTGAAAACTTATTACAATTATTAGAATTGCGTTTAGATAATGCAATCTTCAGATTACGTTTAGCAGATACAAGAGCACAAGCAAGACAATATGTTTCACACTCACATTTCTTAGTAAATGGTAAACGCTTAAACGTTCCATCAGCTACATTACGTGTAGGTGATGTCATCACATTAAAAGATACTTCTAAAAAATTAGAGCCTTTCAAAGAAGTTGAAAAAGCTGTAGTACCAGAATGGTTATCCATCAACTGGGATACTTTAGAAGCAAAAGTTGTTGGACTTCCTTCACGTTCGGATATCGACTTCGAAGTTGAAGAAACATTAATCGTTGAGTTGTATTCTAGATAATAATTCATCTTGAACGAACTCATTGATATTTTAAAACTTTAAGGAGGCCTTAATGATCGAAGAAAGACAACCTATTATCGAATGCATAGAGAAAAATGATAATAATTCATATGGCAAATATACTGTTGAGCCTCTAGAACGTGGTTACGGTACTACAATTGGTAATGCGTTAAGAAGAGTATTACTTTCATCATTACCCGGATATGCTGTTACTGCAATTCGCGTTGAAAATGTATATCATGAATTTTCTACGGTGCCTGGTGTTATCGAAGATATGACTGAAATTATTTTGAACGTAAAAGAGATAAGAGCTAAATTAAACACAGAAGGTCCAAAAACTGTCATAATCAATACAGAAGATGGATTTGCAGGTGAAGTTAAAGCTGGTGATATCGTCAGAGATGATGAAGTTGAAATTTTAAATCCTGATCTTGTTATCGCTACATTAAATGGTGATGGAAAATTATTTATGGAATTAACGATTGATCAAGGAATTGGCTATCGTAGTGCTGAATTTAATAAAGTTCCAAATCAACCAATTGGTGTGATTCCTGTTGATTCAATTTTCAACCCAGTCAGAAAAGTTAACTACCGTGTAGAAGATACACGTGTTGGTCAAGTTACTGACTATGACAAATTGACGATTGAAGTTTGGACAGATGGTACAGTTGAAACAGAAGATGCTTTAGATTATGCTTCTCAACACTTGATTCAACACTTTGCATTATTCTCCGATTTAGAAACTGAAATCGAAGAAGTGCATGAAGAAGTTGAAATTGAAGAAGAACCACAAAATCAAGTATATGAAGTCTTAATTGAAGATTTAGACTTTTCTGTTCGTACTTATAACTGCCTCAAACGTGCAGGTATAAATACTGTCGGTGATTTAGTTGCAAAAGCCGAATCCGATATGATGAAAATTAGAAACTTAGGACGTAAATCCTTAGAAGAAATTATTGTCAAATTAGAAGATATGGGCTTATCTCTATCAAATGACGAAGCTTAATGAGAGGCAATGGAGGATTAAAAAATGGCTGTAAATAGAAAGCTTGGTCGTGCATCAGATGTACGTCGCTCAATGTTAAAAGGATTAACAACAGCTTTGTTGGTAAATGGTAAAATTAGAACCACTTTAACAAGAGCTTCAGAAGTCCAACGCATGGCAGAAAAATGTATTACTTTAGCTGTAAAAGAGCATAAGAATTTTGATACTGCTGAAAAAGAAGTTTCAAAAGCTAAATTAGACGGCAAAGGTAAAAAAATCTTAGAAAAGAAAACTTCTAAAAACGGAAAAGAATACGACGTTGTAGTACGTGAATCCAAAATGGAAATGGTTCAAATTGATCATCCTTCACGTTTACACGCTAGACGTAAATTGATTTCCAAATTACATGAATTCCATACAGATAATGGACAACGTGTGAATACTGTTAATCATTTGTTTAATGAAGTGGCACCTAAATATGTAGATAGAAAAGGTGGCTACACAAGAATTATTAAAATTGGACCTAGACGTGGTGACGCTGCTGAAATGGTTATTTTAGAACTTATTTAATTTTCAGTTTTCTATAATTCATGTATAATATGTAAAAGATTAAAGGCATCCCTTAGTGGATGCCTTTCTTAAAGGAGAATCTTTGATTTGAATTCAATAAATGAGGCGATAAGAATAGAAGATGTCTCTTTTTCTTATGCCGGACAATCTGAACAATCGTTTGAATCCCAAGCTCTCAACAGAGTGAACTTAATGTTCAAGAAAAAACATCATATTGCTGTTCTTGGTCGAAATGGATCAGGGAAGTCAACATTGGCAAAGCTCATTAACGGCTTACTTTTGCCGAGTGAGGGCAATGTTATCGTTTTTGGCAAGAATACGAATTCCAGTGATTATATTTGGGAAATTCGGCAGTCATGTGGCATGGTTTTTCAAAATCCGGATAATCAGATTGTTGGAACGACTGTAGAAGAAGATGTTGCCTTTGGACCTGAAAATTTGGGTGTGCCTTCAAACGAGATACGAGAAAGAGTTGATCGTTGTTTGGCACTTGTTGGATTAAGTGAATACGCAAAAAAATCTCCTAGTCAATTGTCAGGTGGGCAAAAGCAAAAACTAGCGATTGCTGGTATTCTAGCTATGCAGCCTCAATGCATTATTTTGGATGAAGCAACATCGATGCTAGACCCACAGACAAGTCATGACTTAATGAATTTAATTCAAGAATTAAGAGATCAATTTTCTTTAACCATCATTGATATCACGCATGATATTCAAAATGCAATTTTGGCAGATTATATTTTTGTGCTAAATAAAGGTGAAATTCTAGCTGAGGGAACACCTAGAGAAATCTTTACACAAGATCAATTGTTAGTTGAGGCTGGCCTTGAGTTTCCACGATATCTTGATGTTTTCAAAGATATACAAAGAGATATTATATTACCAGAATCTTATTTTACCAAAGCTGAAAGCAATTTGATTTTTACTGAAGAAGAAGTGATAGCCGAATTTGAGAGCTTAAAGGAAAAGTCTTATATAGCAAAACAGATAACAAATTATTCAAAAGAAGATTCAAAACAGACAACAAATAAATCTATTATTCAGATCGAACATTTAAATTTTTCCTATCAAAGAAATACATCGCAGGAAGTCAAAGCATTGAATGATATTTCATTTTCGATTTCTGAAGGTGAGCTGATTACCATTATTGGGCATTCAGGATCAGGTAAATCAACTTTAATTAGCCATTTAAATGGATTAATTCAGCCACAAACAGGCAAAGTAAGAGTAATGGATTATTCGACCAGCGAAGACAAAGACATTCGTGAAATTCGTAGACATGTAGGACTTTTGTTCCAATATCCGGAACATCAACTTTTTGAGAACACTGTCTATGAAGATATCACGTTCGGACCGAGACAATTCAAATTTGATGAAAAAACAATTGAAGAAAATGTAAAGAAAGCAATTCAGATTGTTAACATTGATGAATCCATTTTAAAAAAGTCTCCATTCGAGCTTTCTGGTGGTCAGCAAAGACGTGTTGCGATTGCTGGAGTTATTTCAATGGATAGTGACATATATGTTTTAGATGAGCCAGCAGCAGGTTTGGATCCAGTTGGTCGAGAAGAGATTTTTTCTTATATCTCAGAGCTACGCAAACTTGGAAAAACAATTATTCTTATCACGCATGATATGAATTTAGCAGCTGAGTTATCAGATCGTGTGATGGTTTTAAGTAAAGGGGAATTAATTGGTTTTGATGTAGTGGAAAAAATATTCTCGAATTCTGAATTATTAAAAGAAGCAGGCTTGCGTGAACCTGATATTTATCATTTCTCAAATAAATTATCGAACCGTTTAGAAAAACCATTAACTGCATTTCGAAAAGAAGAGCTCAAACATAAGTTAATGAAGTATTTAGCTGAAGGAACAGGTGATAATCATGAATGATCGTTTACTACTAGGTAAATATTATGCGGGTCATTCAATCTTACATCGCTTAGACCCACGTACAAAATTAATTTTACTCATTGTTCTAATGATTACTATTTTGATGCCGAGTACGACCTTGCCAATGCTATTAATTTTTGTTTTTTCATGTATTTTGATGTACATTTCGAAGATACCGTTACGAGTCATTCTTGGCGGTTTGCGTTCTGTCGTATTTCTTGTGATTTTTGCATTTATAATCAATCTTTTTAGTGGTCAAGGGAATATTTTATTTGAGTATTACTTTATCAAAGTCACAGAAGAGGGACTGAAAAATGCATTTTTACTATCATTCCGATTAATTATGCTAGTGCTGGATACAACACTTTTTCTTACTCTAACAACGACAACTTTACAATTATCTGATGGCATTGAAAAATTATTAAAACCTTTAGAAAAAATCAAATTTCCTGCGCATGATATTGCCATGATGATGTCGATAGCTTTACGATTCGTTCCGACACTTCTAGAAGAAACAGAAAAAATCATCAAGGCACAAAGTTCACGTGGTGCGAATTACGATACAGGTGGATTTTTTAATAAGTTAAGAGGCTATGTAGCAATCATCGTTCCATTATTTATCAGTTGCTTCCGACGAGCAGATGAATTGGCTTCGGCAATGGAAGCTCGTTGTTATCGTGGAGGTGTGGGACGTACGAAACTTAAAGAACTAAGATATACAAAAGATGATTTGATTTTTACCATCTTTTTCTTGATTTGTTGTGCAATCGTATTATTCTCACATTTTTACCTGCCAAATTTGTTATAATAAAACAAAAAAACTGGAGGCGCATATGGCCGTATATTTAGGAATCGATGTTGGCGGTACAAATATCAAAATTGGATTGATTGGAGAGAATCATCAGTTTATCGATTCAACTTCAATTCGAACACAAGATCAACAAGAATCGCAAGAAGAAATTGTTCAGAATTTGATGAATGCTAGTATTGCTCTTTTGCAGGCAAATAATTTGCAAAAAGATGATGTTGCAGCAATCGGTATGGGCGTTCCAGGTACAATCTTGAACAAAACGGGTTTATATGTTTTTGCAGGTAACTTGCCGTTTAGAAATTTTAACTTGCGAGAAGCTTTTCAAAAAGAATTTAATTGCCCTAGTTTCTTTGGCAATGATGCAAATTTAGCTGCTTTGGCAGAAAGTCGATTAGGCGCTGGAAATGGCGCAAGAGATAGTGTTGTGTTAACACTAGGAACTGGCATGGGTGCAGGTATTATTATCAACAATCGTGTTTACAGTGGTTTTAATGAAACAGGTTGTGAATATGGACATATTATCATGCAAATCGATGGAGAACCTTGCACATGTGGTAGAAAAGGTTGCTTTGAAGCTTATGTTTCTGCAACCGCTTTGATTCGTCAAACAAAAGAAGCGATTGAGAAAAATCCAGATTCAATTCTTGCAAAAGAAGCAGATAGCCACGGAAAAGTCTCGGGAAGAACAGCATTCATCGCCAGAAAAAATGGTTGCGAAATTGCTAATCAAGTTGTTTTACAATATACAGATTATTTAGCAAAAGGCATTGCGAATGTCATAAACTCTTATATGCCTGAAGTGGTCATTCTCGGTGGAGGGATTAGCCATGAAGGACAAGAATTGATTGATTTATGTGCAGATAAGGCGATAGAGGAATCCTTTATTCATGGAGATATTACACCGCCAAGAATTGTACTCGCAGTTTTAGGTAATCAAGCTGGAATGCTTGGAGCAGCTTTATTTGCAGAGGATTGCCTTGCCGATTCTTTGATAGCTCAATAACGGTATGATGACAAAAAATATCGCTTTGAAAATAGCATATGATGGTTCCTGTTTTCATGGTTGGCAATTTCAAGAAAATGCCTTATCGGTGCAAGAAACTCTGCAGAATATATGGTTTCAATTAACAGGTGAAAAAATACAAATGAATGGTTCGAGCCGTACCGATGCTGGCGTTCATGCAGAAGGGATGGTTGCGAATTTTAGAACGAATTCATCTATACCTGTAGAACGAATTCATCTTGCTTTTAATAGCCGCTTGCCAGATGGTGTTGCAATTCAAAAAGCCATTGAAGTACCAGACGATTTTCATGCTCGCTTTTCTTCCAAAGGGAAAAAGTATTCGTACTATCTATATTGTCACTCGGTTAAACCAACACTTAATAGAAACTTTGTAGCACATATCACGGACAAGTTAAATATTGCTGTGATGCGAGAAGCAATTCCTTTTTTGATTGGAGAGAAGGATTTTGCTTGCTTTATGGATCAAGGCTCTCCTGTTCATAATACTGTTCGTAAATTAATTCATATTGATATAGTTGAACAAGAAGACAATGTGATTCGAATTGATGTTTATGGAGATGGGTTTTTATATCATATGGTACGAATCATCGCAGGTACGCTTTTCTATGTTGGAAATGGTAAAATAGAAGTCAATGATCTTCCAACATTAATAGAGCAGGGAGATCGTAAGCCTCTCGGCAAGACGATGCCAGCACATGGATTATGCTTGCGTAAGGTGTTTTATAAAGATGTATTATTTGGCGAAGATGATGAGCAATCATTGTTGGGCAAAAATGTTTTTTAATAGGAGTAAAAATGATTAACAATTGGAATTTTAGAACGAATATGACGATGTTAACGGATTATTATGAGTTAACGATGATGAATGGATACTTAAAAAATGATATGAAAGACAGAATCGCTTGTTTTGATTTGTTTTTCAGAGCAGTTCCTGAGTCAGGTGGATATGCAATTAGTGCTGGTTTACAGCAAATGATAGATTATCTTGAGGATTTACGTTTTGAAGATGAAGACATTCAATATTTAACAGATTTGAATATATTCGAGCCTGAATTCATCGAATATTTAAGAGATTTCGAATTTTCTTGTGATGTTTGGGCAATTCCAGAAGGTATGCCAATTTTCCCAGGAGAACCAATTGTGAAAGTTGTTGGTCCTATCATGCAAGCGCAAATGATAGAAACAATGCTACTCGTGACAATTAATCATCAAAGCTTGATTGCGACAAAATCTTCGAGAATTGTACGTGCTGCTGGCAACAGACCAGTCATGGAATTCGGTGCCAGAAGAGCACAAGGTTATGATGCTTCCGTTTTAGGCGCTAGAGCAGCATATATTGCTGGTGTAGCGGGTACCTCTTGTACAATTGCAGCACAACAATTTGGTATTCCGGCATTAGGAACAATGGCTCATAGCTGGGTGCAATCTTTCCCTTCAGAATACGAAGCTTTTAAAGCCTATGCAGAAAGCTATCCTGATGATACACAACTTCTAGTTGATACATACAATACTTTAAAATCTGGTATTCCAACAGCCATTCAAGTTGCCAAAGATGTTTTGGAACCAATGGGGAAACGCTTAAAAGCTATCCGCATTGACTCTGGCGACTTAACGTATCTAACAATCAAAGCGAGAGAAATGTTAGACAAAGCAGGACTCGAAGATTGTAAAATTACGGTCAGTAATTCAATTGACGAATATTTAATTCGCGACTTGATTTTACAAGGCGCAAAAATTGATAATTTTGGTGTAGGCGAACGCTTAATTACTTCAAGAGCTGAACCAGTATTTGGAGGCGTATATAAATTATCTGCGATTGAATCTGATTCTGGCGAAATGATGCCGAGAATGAAAATTTCTGATAATCCAGAAAAAATCACCAATCCTGGTCAAAAAGAATTATGGCGTTTCTATGACCGTGAAACAGGCTATGCACTTGCTGACTTAATTACACTTGAAGGCGAAGAAATTGATGACAGCAAAGATTTAGAAATTTTTGATCCACATCATACTTGGAAACGTAAAACATTAACGAATTTCCGTGCAGAAAAAATCTTGAAACCGATTTTTGAAAAAGGAAAATTGGTTTATGAACAAAAAACATTAGAAGAAAACAGACAAGAATTTATCAAGCAGTTTGCAACTTTATGGGATTCTGTCAAACGTTTTGAAAATCCACAAACCTATTATGTTGATTTATCGCAAAAGTTATGGGATTTAAGACAATCCTTCTTATCTGAACATAGAAAATAATTAAAAAATGGATATGGAGAAAAATATGGAATTAAAAAACAAAGCAAAAATTACAATGGAAAATGGTGGAGAAATTATCATCGAATTATTACCGGAGTTCGCGCCAGAAACAGTCGATAATTTCGTAAAATTAGTGAATGATCATTTTTATGATGGATTAATCTTTCACCGCGTCATCAAAGGATTTATGATTCAAGGTGGTTGTCCTTCAGGAACAGGAACCGGTGGTCCTGGTTGGCATATCAAAGGTGAATTTGCTGCGAATGGTTTCAAAAATGATTTGAAACATGAACGTGGTGTCTTATCAATGGCAAGAGCCATGGATCCAGATTCAGCCGGTTCTCAATTTTTTATCATGCATCAAGATTCGCCACATCTTGACGGTCAATATGCAGCGTTCGGGAAAGTGGTAGAAGGATTAGATATTGTTGACCAAATTGCAAACACAAGAACAAATTTCCAAGATCGTCCATTAGAAGATCAAGTTATTAGAACAATTGAATTAATTTAATCTTATATCTAATCAGAAAAGGAGAAGTGAACATGACAAAGAAAACTGCTGTATTTTTAGCCACCGGATTCGAAGAAATTGAAGCGCTCACTGTTGTTGACTATTTGCGCAGAGCTGAACTTGAAGTGGACATGATCTCCATTGCTGGTGAAAAATTGGTGAAAGGATCTCATGGTATTTCAGTAAAAGCAGATTTGTTGTTTTCAGAAATAAAGGATGAGTATGATTTACTGGTATTACCAGGAGGATTACCAGGTGCAGAACATCTTAGAGATTGTGATTCGTTGATTTCTTTACTCAAAGAATATGATGAGAAGAAAAAGTTTATTGCCGCAATCTGTGCAGCCCCTATCGTTTTAGAACAAGCAGGTTTAACGAAAAATCGTCGTGGTACTAGTTATCCAGGTTTTCAATCAAAGCTTTCATTTTCAGAATATCTAGAAGAGTTTGTTGTAGTTGATAATCATATCGTGACTTCACGTGGTCCTTCTACAGCTGTTTACTTTGCGTTGAAATTAATTGAACTTCTCGCAGGTAAAGAAAAAGCTGAAGAAATAGCATCAGGCCTATTAATGCCATTCGTTCATGAAAAAATCAAAGAATAAAATGGAAAGTTCTAAAAACAATCGGAAAGATTTAGGAATTAAAATTAGTAAAATTGGCCTTTGGGTCAATTTTGCTTTATTTGTCATAAAATATTTTGCGGGTTATATTGCAAACAGCGTATCTATGAAAGCAGATGCTATCAATAATTTATCGGACTTTGGTTCAGCCATCATTTTACTAATTAGCTTTTATATGATTGCGAGACCAGCAGATAAGGAACATCCTTTTGGACATGCTCGTTTTGAATATTTAGGATCTGCTATGGTTGCGATGATTATCATGTTGATTGGTGTAGAACTTGGGAAATCTTCCTTTCACAAAATATTAAACCCAACACCTATTCAAACTTCTTGGATATTTTATAGTGTTTTAGTTATCTCGATTACAACAAAGTTAATGTTGTTCTTTTATTATAAAAAACAAGCTAATCAAATTAATTCGCCTCTGTTAATGGCAACTGCGAAGGATAGTTTAACGGATGTATTTGCGACTGGTGGATTATTGCTTGCGATTGTTTTAGGAAAATTGCTTGGCATATTTATTGATGGATACGCAGGGTTAATTATTTCAATTTTAATTTTGTATTCTGGTTTTTCAATTCTACGCAATACGAGTAATCGGTTGTTGGGACAAAGGCCTAATCAAGATCTGTTTGACGCTATTAAACAGTTTATCCGTGCACAGGATGGAATCCTTGGAATGCATGATTTAATTATTCACGATTACGGAATAAATAATTATTTTGCGACCGCCCATGTAGAAGTTGATGCTGCGAAAAACATTCACATTAGTCATGAATTAATTGACCGTATTGAACGAGAAATTGCTCTGAATTTTAACGTAAATCTGCTGCTGCACATGGACCCAATCGATTTGGACAATCCCGAATTAAACGAAGTCAAAATCAGAATCATGGAATTTTTAAAGAGCATTGATGAGAATATCAAATCGCATGATTATCGTATGATTGCGACAGAAAAGGATAAAAAAATAGTCTTTGATGTGAAAGTTCCTGATTCCTGTACGATTACAAATCAAGAACTAAGACTGCGATTGCAAAGTTTTCTCTCAGAGATTAACTCTGATTATTCCGCCTATATAACCATTGATCATAATTATGAAATGGACAC
>CAYFSZ010000048.1:0-2118 GCA_964346085.1 uncultured Mageeibacillus sp.
GCATGAATACTTTGATTCATAATGGCCCCCCCATCAAGCGCTCTCGTTCCTCGCCACGCAGCTTGGTCATAATAAGCTTGATCATGTCCCCAGCGAACTTGCACAGTGCCATAGAGCGCTTTTCCAAATCGTTCTTGATTGACATCTTTCATAACTTCACCAATTAGAGGAAAATAACGATAAATATGACCAACTGCGATTTGAAGATGATTTTGCTCTGCTATTTCAACCAATTCCGCTGCCTCTTTAGTTTTGAGAGTAATCGGTTTTTCCACAAAGACATGGCAATGATTCTCAAGTGCTAGTTTTGTTTGTACATAGTGTAATCCCGAAGGAGTCGTAATCATGACAATATCAACTGGTAATCCTGATTCATACATTTCTTCCATGCTCGAAAAACATTTCACTTCATTTGTCCCTTTATATTTTCCAAGCAAGCTTTCCGCATTTTTCGAAGTTGGATCGACAAGTGCTGCTAATTCAGTTGCAATTTTTATTTTTTTATTTTCATGTGCAAAATAATTAATTGCCTTTAGATGTTTATTTGCAATTTTTCCGCACCCGATTAAAGCTATTTTGAAGGTTTTCATTATCTTTCTCCAATTCTGAAATTCTATGAATCAAATCCTGTTTCAGTCTACTATAAAATAATTTGAAATGCGCATTTTTTCAAGGTACACTAATTGATACATATAAGATGGCAAGATGAAGATTACTTGAAAACATATTAGTAATAAGCAAAAAACAAAGAGGTTAAGCATGGCAGTATTAAATTTAAAAGAAGCTTCCGAAAACGGTAAAGTATCACAAGGGACTGTTCTAATTAACAGCACGCCTATTGTTCGTTCTGGCAAAAAGAATGATTTCATGGTTGGTCAGTTTCTGACAGTTGATGGAGAATATGAGTTCAAAATTTGGGAAGAAGAAATTTTTTCTGTCATCCAAGCAAACGGCACAGGTTTATATGATGTCGAAGTGGTTGGCGCAGAGTATAATGGATTTTACTTTACAGTTCGTTCAGCAGAACCATCTCGTGATTCTTCTATTTCAAAACATGATTTTTTGCCACGTATCCCGCGTGAACATATCAATTCACAATGGAAAAATGCTGTTTCTAGATTGCGCTCTTTAGGTACCAGCGATGATTGTTGGCAATTGGTACAGGCAATTTTAGCAGATGAGGAATTGAATGGACGTTTCACGATTGAAGGTGCAGCCGTATTCCATCATGATAATAAAATCGGGGGTTTGGTAAATCACACGACGAAAATGTTGAACATCTTAGCATCACTTCTTGAAAACAATGAGGAGTTAAAAGAATGTGCTGATTTACTTGCTTTTTCTATCGTAGTTCATGATATTGGTAAGGTTTTTGAATATGATGATTTGGCACCTTCAGAATTTTGGTATGCGAATCATCGTGTTCGAGGCATTGAATTCATTGCTAAGTTTAAAGAAGATATTATCGAAATCTTCGGCGAAGTATTTTATCGCCAAGTTCAAAGTGTTATTTCAGGGCATCATGGAGAATATGGTGATCGACCAACAACTGTAGCTGCTGCAATCATTCATTATATTGATACATTAGAAAGCCAAACAACTGGCTTGGTTGAAGCTGTGTTGGCATGTAAGTCAGATCGTCTTCGCTACATTGATTGGGGATTTTTGGAACCTTTACCTATCAGGCAATTCAAACCATTACCGGAAGATTCTCCCGAAGCATTAGAAATGTATTTCACTGATTCCGGATTGAAAAGAGAAAATTCTGACGATGAATAATGAGCTAAATAGGCCTATTTATGAGCGTTCTCTACCGCTGTTGAAAGAAGAAGGGCTGCATAAATTAATCAATGCCAAGGTCGCCGTATTTGGTGTCGGCGGGGTCGGCTCTTATGCCGTAGAAGCACTCGCTAGAGCAGGTGTCGGTCATTTTGAATTAATTGACAAGGATGTTGTTGATCCTTCTAATTTAAATCGCCAACTTTGTGCTTTGGAATCAACCATCGGGATGCCTAAAGTTGATGTTGTGAAATCTAGAGTTTTAGATATCAATCCAAAGGCAACCATGAATACTCATCATTTATTCTATACTCCAGAAACTGGTTTCGATTTTTTACC
>CAYFSZ010000048.1:2218-11344 GCA_964346085.1 uncultured Mageeibacillus sp.
CCATGAATACTCATCATTTATTCTATACTCCAGAAACTGGTTTCGATTTTTTACCCGAAGGAATAGATTTTATTGTAGATGCCATTGATAATGTCAAAGCAAAAATTGATTTGATTATCCGGGCTCATCAAAATAATATTCCCATTATTTCCGCCATGGGTGCAGGAAACAAATATGATCCGACAAAATTCGAAATCACGGATATTTACAAAACGTATAATGATCGCTTAGCAAAAGCTCTACGGTCATCTTTACGCAAAGCAGGAATCAAAAAACACACGGTCGTCTTTTCTTCAGAAATTCCTGCCTTTAAAGATCCTAATCTAATTTCATCATTATCTTTTGTTCCTTCTGTTAGCGGATTGCTTTGTGCTTCTCATGTTGTGCGCACGATTGTAGGAATTTAGTCAAAGGTTAAGCTTCAATGCATTTTACTATTCCAGAACCAATTCAAGTCTCAATTCATCTATTGAATCAATCAGGCTATCAAGCTTATCTGGTTGGAGGCGCTGTTCGAGATTTCGCAAGAGGTGCCACCCCAAAGGATTTCGATATTTGCACTTCTGCTTTGCCTGAACAAACCATGGAAGTTTTTTCGCATTTCAAAACATTTCCGATAGGACTTAAGTATGGAACTATTACTGTTCTGATTAATCAATTCGCAATTGAAATCACGACCTTTCGTCAAGATAAAGATTATGTGGATGGTCGTCATCCGGATGATGTTTCCTTCACCTCTTCTCTAAAAGAAGATTTAGCTAGACGCGATTTTACAATCAATGCGCTTGCTTATCATCCTGACATAGGCTTGGTTGATTATTTTGGAGGTTTGTCAGATTTAGAATCAAACATTTTGCGAACCGTGAGAAATCCTGCGGAACGATTTCAAGAAGATTCTCTAAGGATTTTACGAGCTTTACGTTTTGCGGCTACATTGAATTTGAAAGTTGACTCTGCAACCAGTCAGGCTATACTGAAGTTATTCCCTTCACTAGAGCAAATTGCAAAAGAAAGAATTCAGGTCGAACTTAGTAAATTATTGCTTGGAGAAAATTGCAAAAATATTTTACTTGTTTATCGAGAAGTTTTTGCGTTCATTATCCCTGAATTAGAAGCAACTTTCGACTTTGATCAACGCAACTATCATCATATCTTCGATGTATATCGACACATTATAGAAGTTATTAGTCATACACCTCCTATTCTTGAATTGCGCCTTGCTGCATTATTTCACGATATAGCTAAGCCTTTGACATTTTCTCTCGACGAAAAAGGAATTGGTCATTTTTACGGTCATGCGGGAGAATCTTCGATATTATCAAAGCAGATTCTGAGTCGCTTACGTTTTGATAAGCATACGACTGATACAGTTTACAAGTTAATCAAGTATCATGACACTCCTCTTCCCGAGGAGAAGACATTACTAAAGAAGCGTGCTTCCAAGCTCGGTTTCGACTTACTATACAAGTTAATTGAATTACAAAAGGCTGATTGTTTAGGGCAAGCTCCTTTTTTACATCAAGAAAGACTTGCAAAGCTGGAGTATATCAAAGGATTGATTCAGGAATTAGAGTTTGAAAAACCACCCTTCTCTGTGAAGGATTTGGAAGTTGATGGTTATGATGCGATGAAATTTGGTTTACAAGGTCCTCAGATTGGATCGGCACTTAATTTATTATTCGAAAAAGTTCTATCCGATGAGATTGAAAATAACCGTAATCGTTTGCTTGAAGAATTAGCGGAAATTTCTGCACAAGAATAGATGTCACGTAAATACTTCTATTATTGTTTTTTGCGTGAT
This sequence comes from uncultured Mageeibacillus sp., assembly GCA_964346085.1. Taxonomy (GTDB): domain Bacteria; phylum Bacillota; class Clostridia; order Saccharofermentanales; family DTU023; genus UBA5436. The sequence goes on from CAYFSZ010000048.1 coordinate 4,020, forward strand.
GTTTTCTTCACGTAAATTTCGATTTCCGCTGTTTTTGCGTGAAATAAGATGACTGTGCAAGACTATTTTTCACGCAAATTCTTAGATTCTCCTTTTTTACGTGATGTTTTCTTCACGCATATTTCGATTTTCGCTGTTTTTGCGTGAATTGAGATTGCTTCATTTGATAAAATAAGGAACTGCATAACAGTTCCTTTCTGATTAGATAAAAGATTACACTAATTATTGATACTCAACAACATCGACCCAAGAAATCAAAAATTCTCTTTCTTCCTCGTTGCCTTTGACGGATTGGCTTGCTGCAACAATCGGCATCCATTTTTGTACATATTGTTTGGCCGTATCAGATTTTTGGCAGAATATGTTTAGGTATTTTTCGGCTAATTCATCTTTTCCTTTGAGCTTAAATAGCAAGTAAGTTCTGGCAACATCAGCAGAGGCATTACCCCGAGTGACATGTGACCAGTCTAGAACATACGGAGTTCCATCTTCCGTTATAATGATGTTTGATGGATTAAAATCTCCATGGCAAACCTTATCATGTTTTGGCATAGACTCCAGGCGTGTATGTAAATCATAACGAGTCGTTGCATCAAAATCTGAAGAGGAAATTTTACGATTCATTTTGTCTTTTAGTTTGTTTAGCATAGGAGCTTTTTGAGAATGAATTGCTAATTGCAAATCAACAAATAATTCTAAATATTTGTCTTCTTTATCTGGGTTTTCATCCATCACATCTTGCAAATTCCGCCCATCGATATAATCCATGATGATAACAGATTCATTCTCATTCATTTCTACGCCAAGGATTTTTGGAATATGGATATCTATTTCTTCTACTCTCGCCATATTCAAAGCTTCATTCAAAATATCTGCTTTTGAAAAACTGGAATCAAAAGTCTTATAAACCTTTCCATCATGTTCATAGATTTTCTTGTTTTTTCTTTCTGCAATCAAATTCTTAAATTTCATAGCACACTCCTCTCTTATCCTTTTTTGTTGGATTTTCTTTTTTTCAATTGTGTTTCGTCTGGCATTTCAATTTCTTTGAATTTTGATTCTCCGTAATATGCATTCAAGTACATTTGTTTCATTTCACTCATTAAAGGATATCTTGGATTTGCTCCAGTACATTGGTCATCGAAAGCATTTTCAACCATTTCATCTAAGCGATCGAGGAAGTCTTCTTCATCAATACCGTATTCTTGAATCGTATCTTTGATGCCGATGTGTTTGCGTAATTTTTTGAATTCAGCTATTAAACTTTCTAATTTATCTTCATCTGTTTTTCCTGATAAGCCAAGATATTCTGCAACTTCTGCATATTTTCTTAATGTATTAGGATACGCATATTGCGAGAAAGTTCCCATTTTGACTGGCTGTTCTGATGCATTAAAGCGAATGACTTGCTCTAATAAAAGAGCATTGGCCACACCATGAGGAATATGATGAAAAGCACCAAGTTTATGCGCGAGTGAATGACAAATTCCGAGGAAAGCATTCGCGAAAGCCATCCCCGCCATGCATGCTGCATTGGCCATTTTTTCTCTCGCTTCAATATCTTCTAAGCCATTGTCATAGCAACGAGGCAAGTAGAGGAAAGTATTCTTTAACGCCTGTAAAGCAACACTATCAGTATAATCTGTAGCAAGCATCGCTGCTAAAGCTTCCATACAGTGTGTGACAACATCGATACCAGATGCAGCAGTAACACTCTTTGGAGCTGTCATATGATAATCCACATCAATGATTGCCATTTGAGGTAAGAGCTCATAGTCCGCAATCGGATATTTTATTTGAGTTTTTTCATCCGTAATAACTGCAAACGGTGTCACTTCTGATCCTGTACCAGCTGTTGTTGGAATCGCCACGAATGATGCCTTTTCGCCCATTTTCGGGAATTTATAAACACGCTTTCTAATATCGATAAAGCGCATTGCCATATCTTTGAAATCTGCATCAGGATGTTCATATAGCACCCACATGATTTTGGCTGCATCCATTGCAGAACCACCACCAATTGCGATGATTGTATCTGGTTGAAATTGGTTCATCTGTGCCGTTCCTTCATAAACGGAAGCTAAAGTTGGATCAGGCTGAACATTAAAGAAAGTTTGATGAGCCATACCCATTTCGTCCAATTGTTTTGTAATGGAATCTGTAAAACCATTTTTATATAAAAACTCATCTGTGACGATGAACGCTCTTTTCTTATGTTCTTCATCTTTTAATTCTTGTAAAGCAACCGGTAAACATCCTTTTTTGATATAAATTTTAGGTGGAACTTTGAACCAAAGCATATTTTCTCTCCTCTCTGCAACTGTTTTCACATTGATAAGATGCTTCACCCCGACATTTTCACTGACTGAGTTTCCACCCCATGAACCACAACCTAGGGTTAAAGAAGGTGCAAGTTTAAAATTATATAAATCACCGATACCACCTTGAGCTGATGGTGTATTGACTAATATACGACCTGTTTTCATGCGCTGTTCGAATTCTGCTAAGACATCTTTTGCGGTTTGTTCATTCAAGTAAATTGATGAAGTGTGTCCATAGCCTCCATCAGCAATTAAAGCTTCTGCCTTCGAGAAAGAATCTTCAATATCTTTTGATTTGTACATCGCTAGAACAGGTGATAATTTTTCATGCGCAAATTCTTCCGATAGTTCAACAGAGCTTACTTCTCCGATTAGTACTCGTGTTCCTTCTGGAACTTTTACATCGGCTAGTTCAGCAATCTTGGCTGCACTTTGTCCCACAATTTTGGCATTCAATGCACCATTAATAATAATTGTTTTACGAACTTTATCTAGTTCCGCTGATGCAAGGAAATAACATCCACGTCGCGCAAACTCGGTACGTACTTCATCATAAATTTTAGCATCTACAATTACCGATTGTTCTGATGCGCAGATCATACCATTATCAAATGTTTTGGAATGAATAATCGAATTAACTGCCAATTGAATATTTGCTGACGGATCAATAATGGCTGGTGTATTTCCTGGTCCAACACCAAGTGCCGGCTTTCCAGAGGAGTATGCAGCTTTGACCATCCCAGGTCCACCAGTGGCTAAAATAATATCTGCTTCTTTCATAACCATGTTGGTTAGATCTAAAGAAGGAGTATCAATCCAATCGATGATACCTTCAGGTGCTCCTGCTTTAACCGCTGCTTCCAAAACGATACGGGCTGCTTCTGCAGTACATTGTTTTGCTCTTGGATGAGGAGAGATAATAATTCCATTTCTTGTTTTTAAAGAAAGCAAACATTTGAAAATTGCAGTTGAAGTTGGATTTGTCGTTGGAATAACTGCAGCTACAATCCCAATTGGTTCAGCTATTTTCTTCATTCCAAATGCTTTATCTTCTTCCAAAACGCCACATGTTTTCACGTGGCGATAGGCATTATAAATGTGTTCGGAAGCATAATTGTTCTTGATGACTTTATCTTCTACGATTCCCATGCCAGTTTCTGCAACAGCCATTTTGGCTAACAGGATTCTCGCTTTATTCGCTGCACTTGCCGCTGCGAAAAAAATCTCATCTACTTTTTCTTGCGAAAATGTAGAAAAAACTTTTTGCGCTTCTCTTACTCTCGCAAAAGCTTGTTCTAAATCTTCTACATTATGAATTTCTTTTCTTTTCACATTTGTCATATGAATCTCCTTTTCGTAAACGTTTTAAATTTCGATTAACATTATTGTAAACGTTTGCGGACCAGGATACAATTTATGAATTTACTAAAATATACAAGAATGATTGATATGAGTTGTTGAATCTGACAATAAAAGATTCAAGGTTGCATCGTATTATGCTCCCAAATATGCAGCTTTGACGTCTGGATCATCCATCAATTCAACGGCGGTTCCAGTTTTAACGATTTTTCCTGTTTCCAAAACATAGGCACGATCTGCAATGCTGAGTGCAATATTCGCATTTTGCTCAACTAATAGGATTGTAACTCCATCTTCATGTAATTTTTTGATAACATCGAAAATCTTCTCTACATAAAGTGGACTTAACCCCATGGAAGGTTCATCAAGTAATAATAATTGAGGGCGGCTCATTAAAGCTCGTCCAATGGCTAGCATTTGTTGTTCCCCGCCTGATAAAGTTCCAGCTCTTTGTTCAGAACGCTCTTTTAGAATAGGAAAGCGATCATAGATATATTCGATTTCTTTTTCTTTATTGGCAGCGGTGTCTTTAATCGCATATGAACCAAGCATCAAGTTATCTAGTACACTTAGATTCGTGAAAACTCTTCTTCCTTCAGGAACTTGTGCAATACCAGATTGTGTAATCAAATGTGCTCTACCTTTTTCGATATGATTTCCTTTGAATAGAACTTCACCAGAGCGCTTAGGAATCAAACCAGAAATACTTTGCAAAGTGGTCGTTTTTCCCGCTCCATTTGCACCAATCAAACAAACCGTTTCCCCTTCGTTTACTTCGATTGAAAGATCTTTGATAGCATGAATATTTCCATAAAATACATTTAAATTTTTTACTTCAAGTAACATGTTATACTCCTTTTCCTAAGTAAGCTTCGATAACTTTAGGATCATTAATGATGGTATGAGGATTGCCTTCTGCTAAGATTTGGCCATAGTTTAAGACGGTTAATCTCTCACATATGCCGAGAACTAATCGCATATCATGTTCAATAAGTAAGGTTGTGATGCCATATTCATTACGAATTAGCATAATCGTATCCATTAACTCATCTGTCTCGGTAGGGTTCATACCAGCTGCTGGTTCATCCAATAATAATAGTTTCGGATCTGTGGCCATCGCTCTTGCTATCTCCAATTTGCGTTGCGCACCATAGGGTAACGATGAAGCAGCTTGATTGGCAAATTTAGACATACCAAAAACATCAAGAATTTGAATGGCTTTATCTGTTTCTTCTTGTTCTTCCTTCCAGTATTTCCCCAAACGGAACATGCCAGACATAATGGAATAATTCATATCTTTATTGCTTGCTACCTTTAGGTTTTCAAGGACTGACAAATGACTAAACAAACGAATATTTTGGAAAGTTCTAGCAATGCCTTGTTTCACAATAAGATGTGGTTTTTGGCCATTGATTTCATTTCCCATTAATTTAATCGAACCCTCAGTTGGTGAATAAACGCCAGTAATCATGTTAAAAACTGTAGTTTTTCCTGCACCATTTGGTCCGATTAAACCGATTAATTCACCTTCATTAATCGTGAGATTGAAATCTTGAACAGCCTTTAAGCCTCCAAAATTGATACCTACTTTTTCACAAGATAAAACTGTTTTCATGATTCGGTACCTCTCTTCGCTTGTTTATTATTTTTTCTATTCTTAAAAAATTCAAGTACTTTTGTGATTTGGAACTCTTTTCTTCCTAATAGGCCTTCAGGTCTGAAAATCATAATGATAATTAATACTAAAGAATATACAATCATTCGATATTCGGAAAATTCTCTGAGTAATTCTGGAACAATTGTTAAAACAATCGCTGCTAATATAGCTCCTGTAAATGAGCCCATACCACCTAAAACAACCATCACTAAAATATCAAAAGAACGATTATAGTTAAAATTACTTGCACCAATTGTGCCTATATTATGGGCATGCATTGCTCCTGCAACTCCAGCAAAGAATGAAGAGAGTACAAATGCAAAAGTCTTATAATATGTAACATTTATCCCTGAACTTTGTGATGCAATTTCATCTTCACGAATCGAAAGAACTGCTCTTCCATGTCTTGAGGTCATCACCGAGTACATTAAGCAAATCGAAACAACCGCAACTAAAAACATGACACTGAAATTCTGCATAACAGGAATTCCATTAATGCCTTGTGCACCTCCGGTAAAGTCAAAATACTCAATCAATACACGGATGATTTCGCCAAAAGCCAATGTAACGATCGCTAAATAATCACCTCTTAAACGCAAAACAGGAACCCCAATTGCAATTCCGAAAATACCAGCAATTAAACCTGCAAGTAGCAAACCAACAAAATAACTTCCAACGGAAAAGGCTGGTAGAGATTTTGCAAACAATGCTGCTGTATATGCACCTATCGACATAAAACCAGCATGTCCTAAGGTGATTTGGCCTAGGTTACCAACAGTAATATTCAAGCTTGTCGCCAAAATCATATTAATGCAGACTAAACGCAAAATTGACATTGTGTAATTTGTAAAAATTCCTGCTGCTTCACAAATCGTAAGAATAGCGAATAATAATATCAATAGACCTAAATTAATTAAATAGATTAATCTTTTTTCTTTCGGCATCTTTTCACCTATACTTTCTCTTTGCGATCTTCTCCGAGCAATCCACCCGGTTTAATCAATAACACTAAAATGAGTAAGCCAAAAACAATTGCATCTGTTAATTTACTAGAAATAAATGCTTTGGTAAGTGTTTCTACAATGCCAAGAATAAGACCACCTAAAACAGCTCCTGGAATCAATCCGATACCACCAACAACTGCTGCTGTAAATGCTTTAATTCCTAGCATAGAACCCATAAGTGGTTGTGCTTGAGGATAAGATGAAACATATAAGATTGATGCAACTCCAGCTAAAGCTGAGCCTATTGCAAAGGTCAATGTTAAAGTGCTATTAACATTAATCCCTACTAATGCAGCCGCTCCATAATCTTCACTTGTTGCCATCATTGCTTTTCCATACTTTGTTTTTTTCATGAAAATTTGAAGTAATACAGTGAGAAGAGCAGTAACTAATATCGTAATAATCGTTGACATTGATATTTTTGCTTCAAAGAAGCTAACAGGTTCAGCATCAATAATTTTCGGAAGTGATCTTGACTGAGCTCCAAACAATTTCATCATCAAATTTTGCAATAGTAATGAAACTCCAATTGCAGTAATTAAATTGGAAATACGTGGGCTATTTCGCAAAGGTCGATATGCTAATCGTTCAATTAGCATGCCCATAATCGTGCACATAATAATTGTTGGAACAATCGCAACGATGTATGGAATATTCGATTCAGCAAGTAATAGTTGAATGGTAAAAATCGTGGTATAAGCACCAATCATAATAATTTCACCATGTGCGAAATTAATTAACAAAGCGATTCCATACACCATGGTATACCCTAGAGCAACCAGAGCATAAATCGAACCGATTTGTAATCCGTTTAGAAGTTGTAATAAAAAGTTCAAATTAACGCTCCTCAAATAAAAATTTTAGTAGCAAGCATCAAAACTTGCTACTAATTAGTCATTATAGTATATTCAACATTTTTATAACATTGCTTTTTGTATTTAACATACAGGATGATTAGTCAACTTGAACACTTTCAAAGAATTT
>CAYFSZ010000049.1:0-10935 GCA_964346085.1 uncultured Mageeibacillus sp.
AGCTTTTCTAAAGTATTTTGATGCGATAATATCACAAGATTGTTGTGAATAATGAGAAGGAAATTCAAGTCCTTTCATATCTGTTAATGTTTTACCTGTTTTGTAATCCATCAACACAACATCTCTTTTTTCCCAATCAAAAAGATCATAAACTGTTTTGCCAGATTGACCTTCTAGCTCTTTGGTAAAAACACGCTGAATAGTTTGGCTTAAATCAGGGCTGTTGCCGCCCGAAACATTGTCGCCCAAATGATTTTTTCTAATATTGTACATATTGACCTCTCCAAGAATCTCTCACTATATTTTGTGTTGTTTTTTAGTGGAACATACCACATATAGTATATAGCGACATCTATTATTACAAATAAAGAGCGCGAATACAAGCTAAAAGGAATAATTTTTTCGTCCTGATTGTATAGTAAAAAATCCTTTATTTAACAGTGTTTCAGAAGTTGAAAGTTCATTTTATACAAGTTTTTATTCATAAAAATTCTTTCTGTAATAGAAAGAAAAGTAATTTGTAATAATTCTGCAACATTTGGCATGTGAAAACAGAAGTTGTGTTATAATAAAAATAATCTTTTATTTTGGAGGAATGTACTGTGAATTTTAAACAATTCTGTTCAGATATATTAATTTTAAGCGATCCTGATATCGGCGCTCAAATGAAATCCTATATGCGTGGCAAATTCGAATTCCTTGGGGTTCCCGCAGTAAGACGACGTGAAGCAAGTATCAAGCAATTTGAGACGGCTCACGAAGAGGGCGAAGTCGATTGGGAATTTATCGATGCTTGTTGGGAACAGAATTTCCGTGAATTTCAATATGTTGCTGTCGATTACTTAACAATTATGACTTCTTTTTTAGAGGAGGAAGATTTGGAATTAATCGAAAGTTTAATTATTGAGAAATCCTGGTGGGATACAGTCGATAATTTACATAAGGCAGTTGGCGCACTCGTCAAACAGTACCCTAATCTTGTTGAAACAATTCTCAATTGGAGTCAATCCGATAATTTATGGTTACGTCGCTCTGCGATTATTCATCAGTTGAGCTTTAAAGAAAATACAGATACCGAGTTATTAGCAAAAATCATTAAGAATAATTTGGGATCAGATGAATTCTTCATTAATAAAGCAATCGGCTGGGCATTACGTGAATATTCAAAAACAAATGCTGATTGGGTGACAGATTTTATTACCGAGAATAAGCAAGAGTTGTCCACATTATCCTATCGTGAAGCAACAAAGTATATTCACGATGGTGAATAATCGAATGATTGGAGTTATCCTTTGAAAAAATTAATCAGTTGGAATGTGAATGGTTTACGCGCAATCGCTAAAAAAGGCTTTCTCGATATCGTTGCTGAATTAGATCCTGATGTTTTATGCTTGCAAGAAATTAAAGCAGAAAAGGATCAATTGCCTAAGAATCTGCAAGAAATCCAAGGGTATCATTCCTTCTTCAATTCTTGCCGCATCAAAAAAGGCTATAGTGGAACAGCTATCTATACAAAAGAAGAACCTATTTCTGTTGTACATGGTTTAGGAGAAGAGATTTTTGATCAAGAGGGCCGCATTCAATTGGCCGAGTTCAAAGATTTTTATCTTTATAATATTTATTATCCGAATGGACAAAGAGATTTGGGACGTTTGAACTATAAATTAGATTTTTATCATTACTTTTTAGAACATGCGAAAGAAATGATGGCAAAAGGAAAATCGATTGTCGTCTGCGGGGATGTCAATACAGCGCATTTTGCAATTGATTTAGCTCGTCCAAAAGAAAACGAAAAGAACACTGGTTTTTTACCAGAAGAGAGAGAATGGTTAGACAAGTTTGTCGAAAGTGGCTTGATTGATACATTCCGCGTTTTTAATCAAGATGGTGGGAATTATACTTGGTGGGATTATAAGACGAAGGCACGAGAACGTAACGTGGGCTGGAGAATTGACTATTTTTATATCTCTCCAGATTTAAGGCCTCGTTTAGTAGATGCTGAAATTCTGAATGAGTATTATGGCTCAGACCATTGCCCGATTAGTATTTTACTAAAATAGAATATAAGAGTTGTTAATATAGAAAAAGTCCACTACTGATTGAAGAAGTGGACTTTTTAATTATTATTAATTTTTGTCAATTTTGTTCTTATTTGTTTAAGGCTTCCTGGATCTTCGTTTGGAGCTCTTGAACACTTGCTGGATCGGGTTCATACATATAAAGCTCATAACCTGGCATATTATAGGACGGTAAGTCCATTCTACCTGTTCCTTCTAACGTGACGGATTCAAATTCCCAATCTTTGCTATTGGATAATTGTACATTCACCAAGTTACTAATATCTTTTGCCGGCATATTTGTTTCAGCAACTTCATTGAATCGTGACATCAACTCATCTGCTTGTGAAATGATACTTGGTTGAGCAGCTTTTTTGACCATTGCTTCAATAACGCGTTGTTGATTTTTCCCTCTTCCAATATCACCTTCAGCAAGATTATAACGTTCTCTCGAATATGCCAAAGCTTCTTCCCCATTTAAAGAAATTGTTCCCGCAGGGAAATAGTGTTTTCCATCTCTTGTTGTAAATTCTTCTGGATTATCTAATTCTATTCCGCCTAAAACATCAACTAGTTCGATCAAAGATGTAAAATTAACTCTAACAAAATAGTTGATTTCTGTATTCAAGAATTCTTCAAGCGTTCTAACAGATGTCTCAATTCCAGAGATACCTGCATGCGTCAGCTTATCTTGTCCTCCACCTGTCCCATATATTGGTACATAAGTATCACGTGGGATATTCGTCAACAATATGGTCTTTTCATTCGGATTAACAGTCATGACTATATTCACGTCTGATCTTGAAACTGATTCTATTTCACCGTACGTATCAATGCCGCTGATATATAAATTGAAGGACTCTTTGCTTGTATTTACTGATTTAGCTATGTCTTGGATTTCTTTCTCAACAAGTTCTGTGTATAAAACTCTCGTTTCATTCTCAAATTCAGGGAATGCTTCTTTCACTGTCTCAAGTTTTGCATTATTAAATAAAATAACTTCAACTTGTCCCTGGTATAATGCATTAATCGCATCGGGGTAACTAGGATATTGCTCAGCAGTAATTGTAATTCCGTTTTTCGTTGAAATTGAGTCTATCGCTTTCTTAATATTATCTTCTTTTTCGAGCGAAACAACAGCAATCGCTTTACCGTCGATTTCTTGAATGCTTTGAATCGGTGAGTCTTGCATGACACGAGCTTCAAAGGAAACTGTTTCATTTCTTGCTTGTACTGAATTCAAGAATCCAACTCCTTTTATCATCAAAAATGCTATCGCTATCAAAAGCAGTAAAAATATTGTCCCGATAATATTTCCTGAAATTCTAGTTTTTCTAGAATATTGACCTCTTGATGCGAGGATAAAAATGATGATACATAAAAGAATTAGAACAGCCGATACGATTGCTCTAGGCGTCATCGGTAAAACATTAAATAACCACATCATTCCGATAAGACCGATAGAGACAAGAGTGGATACAATGGCTGTAAAAAAGCCATATCCATTTTTACGATATTCGAGACTTTCTCTTTCATATTCGGCTACTTGCTCTTGAAATCCATTATTCATTGGCTGTTCATATTGGCGTCTACGATTTTGTTGCGCAGGAGCTGATTGTGGCGCTCTCCTTTGACGATTTCCTTGTGCTGGTCTTGCAGAATTTGCAGTTCTTTGGGCATTGTTGTTTTTTTGATTAACATCAACACGTCTAGGTTTCACTAAGGGAATATTTTTTCTTTGTTCATCTTTTAACATTCTTTGTTCGCGTTCTGCCGCTCGTTGCATATCAATCTCATAAGCTCTCGCTTTTTCGGCAGCTTGTCTAGCTTTGTTGATAGGATTATTCTGATTTTCATTCATAAATAAATCTGTCCTCATTTGCTATCCAAAGTTGCTAGGATAGCCCATATATATTCTTTTTACAATTTTTTAAGCATAAACGATTATAGTCAATAATAAAAAACTATTCATCATTTTTCACAACATTTTCTGTGTTTTTCTCACAATAGCGGCAAAATACATGAGCCGGATAGCCATATTGCACTAAACAAGCCTCTGGATTGTCTTGTTGACAGCATTCCAGCATTTGTTTTTTCAAAGAAGATGCATGGTCAATTTTGATCATTTCTGTATTTTCGATGATGGTTTGCTCCTCTTCTTTACCGAAATTATTACCAAAATAAAGCATGCGTAAGCCGTTTAAGATAACACAGATTGTGCTACCCTCGTGCGCGACAACACCGATTGGCAAACTGATAATCTGCAGAACATTGATTGTGATTAAGAGTAAAATAACAGCCAATGAGAAAACAATATTTTGTTTGATAATTCTTGATGTTTTCTTTGCCATTTCCAGCAAGAATGGTACACGGTTCAAATTGTTTTTTACCAAAATGATATCGGCTGTTTCCATTGCGACATCTGTTCCACTACCCATTGCAATGCCAATATCTGCAATCGCTAAGGCTGGTGCATCGTTTACTCCATCCCCTACCATAAGGACGTTTTTGCCCTCAGCTTGAAGTCTTTTGATAATATTTAATTTGTCATCTGGCAATAAACTATCAAAAACTTGATCAATTCCTAACTGTGCACCGATGTACTGTGAATTTTTCTTAGCATCGCCTGTGAGCATGACCGTTTCAATTTGTTGGTCTTTCAGTATTTGAATCGTCTTTGCACTATCTTTTTTGAGCGGGTCTGTGACGCCAAAAAAGGCTACTAGCTGCTCATTTCTGGTAACAAATACAATGGTTGCTCCCGATGCTTCAAAATTTTCAATATATGCTTTTTCTATGTCTGAAAAAGATTGATCTTGATTCCCTTCCATGATCAATTGTCGGTTTCCAATTCTCCAATGATTTTCTTGATGGATAACGACAAAACCTTTTCCGGTAATATTTTCAATTTGGTCCAATGTAATAACATCCACATTTTGGAATTGACGAATGAACGCATTCGCGATGGGATGTGTAGAAGTTGACTCGGCCGATTTCACAATTTGGTTAATTTCATTCTCTAACTCATCGACCAAATAATACGCATTTGTGACACTTGGCAGGCCTAATGTTAATGTTCCTGTTTTATCAAAAACAACGGTGTCAATGTCAGGAAGGATGTCAAGAATATTTCCTCCTCGAATAATCATTCCTTGCTTAGCTGCTCTGGAAATAGCAGATAATTTTGCAGGAGAAGCACTTGCAACCAACGCACATGGCGAGGCAACTGTCATCATAACCATTCCTCGATAGAAGGCGGTTTTCCATTCCCAATTCAGTAGGAAAGGGGTAGCTAAGATGAAAAGAGGAACAAAAATCAAAACGCCTTTAACGAAAATTCCTTCAATCTTGCTGATTAAAGATTCTCTTGTCGAAGGATTGTTTTGTGCTTCATCAACTAAGGCAACAATTTTGGACATCAATGTATCTTGATTGGTAACAGATACTTCCACATCAAAACTTTCTCCAACATTCAATGTCCCACCTATGACGGTTTCTCCCGTTGCTTTATAAACAGGCATAGATTCACCAGTGATAGATGCTTCATTGATATAACATTCCTTGCTTAAAAGGAGGCCATCGATTGGAATCATTTCACCTTTCGGCACTTGAATTTTATCTCCGATTTGTAAGTCCTTTGTCTCAACTTCTGTAATGCTTCCATCTGGCAGATATTTCCTTGCAGTATCTGGAACCATATTCATCAGTTCTGCGATAGCATCGCGGCTTTTACTTTCCGTATATCTTTCCAAAGAATGGGATAACGAGAAAATGAAAATCAAAATTGCCCCTTCAGAAAAATGATTAATAAAGCAGGCCCCGACAGCTGCTAAAATCATCAAAATGTTCGCATCAATTTTACGGCTTTCGATAAAGGCTTCAATGCCCTCTTTGGCTGATTCAATTCCGCCAATAATGATTGCTGCTAAAAAAATGATATTCGCAATCAATTGATTGTCCTGTGCCTGTACAAAGTAAGCAATAATTATCAGTAATAAACAAATAATCGTTAAAAATAAATCTGTGTTTTCTTTGATCCATTTTTTCGTTTTATCCATAACCTTTGCGCTCTCCATCTCGATATTTTTCTTTGTTTCGCATTATAGCAAAATAATTTTTTCTAGGGTCAGTCGTAGCTAACTGCTTATTAAGCGATATTCTTTCATAGAAAATATAAAAGCACTTGCCTTCTGAGAAAGCAAGTCGCTATATAAAACTTATCCTCTATTACTGTTATGGATATTGACTATCCTTGTTGCTGTGGCAAGCTAAAATCTACAAATTCGATTTCTACCGTATTTTCTTTTCCGTCGCGTAAAAATGTAAGTGTCACAGTATCTCCTAAGTTATAATGTAATAATTGTGTTTTTAGGCTGTTCATTGAATCAACTTCTTGATCATTGATTGCTGTAATGATATCACCAGGTTTTAAGCCAGCTTTTTCTGCAGGAGAATTGTCCATGACTTGATTGACGACTACGCCTTTATCTGTCGGCAATTCTTGTTCTGACATACGAGCATAAAGTTGTACATTATTTCCTGTGATGCCAATGTATAGAGATTGATATGTACCTTCATCAATGACTTTTTGAATAATTGGTTTCAAATCATTAATTGGAATTGCAAATCCAATACCGTCTGCTGTTTGTGGTCTTGCTGTATTGATGCCGATAACTTCACCATTTGCGTTTAATAAAGCGCCACCTGAGTTACCAGAGTTGATAGCCGCATCGGTTTGAATCAATCCGTCCATAATGTTTCCACCTTGCACATTAATGGTTCTATTTAAGCCTGAAATATATCCTGATGTTAGTGTGGATTGTAAGTCTAAGCCCAAAGGATTTCCAACTGCTATTGCTTTATCCCCAACTTGTACCGCAGAGGAATCGCCAAGCTCTGCGACCGGTAAATTATCTTTTTCAACTTTAATTATCGCTAAGTCTAAGGTTTGATCATTCCAAATAATTTTTGCTTCTGTCGTTTCATCGTTGGAGAAAGAGACTGTTAATTTTTCTGCATCGCCATTATTGATAACATGTGAATTTGTGAGAATATATCCTGATGAATCAACAATGATACCTGAGCCGACTGCTTCTGCGTATTGAGGGACTTCATTGTAAAAGTAGAAAGGATTTTCCTGTCCTTTGACCAATGCTGTAATACCAACGATGCTCGGTATTGCTTTCTTTGCAACTGCATTTTCTACTGTGCTACTCTCATTCAATGAAATTTTCATGTTCTGAGGAATTTCCTCATGTGTTTGTTGTGTCACATTTGCTTGTGAGGTTTCACTTTGATTCCCCAAAATGCCCATTTTCCACATACCGAACAAACCACCAGAACCTAAAATTGTTCCTACCAAAAAGCAAGCTAATGCCTTTGCCCAAACGTTTTTTGGTTTAACTCGATCTACTTCTCGTTTTACGATTGCAGCAATTTTCTCTTCTTCTGTCGGGGTGTGAGTTTTCTCGTTTTGGTAATACACTGCATTGTTTCTGGTATTTCTGTTTTGATGGGCGCTATGCTGCATCGATCCCGTTTCATAATAATTAGGATAAGATTGTGCCTGAACTCTATGAATTTGTTGATTGTTTTGCGAAGAATAATTTGTCGAATTTGTCGTATAGGAATTGCTATATGTATCTTGATAATTATTCTTATTCTCGCTTTGAGAATTTGAATTTAAGTTATTGAATTCTTGAAAATTCTGTTGCTCTACAGATGGGTACTCATGATGATATTCTGGTTTCATCGTTTCATTTTTTGTTTCAAAATGATTGTTTTGATTTGCAAACTCATCTCTACTTTCTGGAGTTTTCATATTGTTATCGTAATGATCTGACATACTATTGCCTTTCTATATCAATGAAATTAATTTATTTTCTTTAGTTTATGAGTTAGTTTAACGTACAAATTTGGCAAGAATATGAAGAGATTGCTATCAATTTCGATTTTTTTGCTAAAGAGCGAAATATTTTTTTCCAAAATTCTGCCATAATTTATGTTCAAAATTCTTTCCTTTTGCTAAGTACAGTCAAAAAATAGATAAATACTTTATAAATAGAAAAATAAGAAACAAAAGATTCCTCCTTTTCTCTATTTTATTGGAGCAAAATTAAGGAATAGTATACTCTATGGGTATCAGTATAGATGAATAATATTTTTAGGAGACTAGCTATGCAAAATTATGAATTACTTGGTCATTTTTATTTAGGTAAAACAATTGATCCACAATCCCTGCAAAGAACCGATGAATACTTGCTTTATGATTCCAAAGATTTGTCGACTCATGCGATGTGCGTTGGTATGACAGGTAGCGGAAAAACCGGTCTTGGGATTGGGTTATTAGAAGAAGCAGCGATGGATAATATCCCTGCTTTGATTATCGATCCAAAAGGTGATATGAGCAATCTTTTGTTAACCTTCCCTGAATTAAAGCCTGAAGACTTTTTGCCTTGGTTATTAGCTTCGGATGCTGAACGTGCTGGGCTTTCCATGGAAGATTATGCAAAGAAAAAAGCTGAAGATTGGAAAAATGGTTTGGCTGAATGGGAACAAGATGGATCCCGAATCGCTGCTTTGAAAGAGAAAGCTGAATTTGCTGTCTACACACCTGGTAGTTCTTCTGGAAGACCTCTTTCGATCGTGCGTATGTTGGATTGCCCGAATCAAGAAGTGTTAGCAGATTCTGAAACCTTGCAAGACTATACGACTTCAACGATTTCTGCCTTATTATCTTTACTCAATATCAATGCAGATCCTTTGCAAAGCAAAGAACATATTTTGCTTTCCACTCTCCTTAATTCATATTGGTCAAAAGGACAAAGCCTAGATTTAGCTACCTTGATTCAATTAATTGCCAATCCAGGCATTGAAAAAATTGGTGTTTTGCCTTTGGAAACTTTTTATCCACAGCATGAACGTATGCAATTAGCAATGCAATTCAATAATTTGTTAGCTTCTCCTCAATTTTCTTCTTGGCTTGAAGGTGAGCCTTTAAATATCCAAAATTTATTATATTCCGCTTCCGGAAAACCAAAAATGAGCATTCTCTCCATCAATCATTTGGATGATCAAGAAAGAATGTTCTTTGTTTCGACTTTCCTCAATCAAGTGGTTTCTTGGATGCGTACACAGTCTGGTACATCTAGCTTGCGCGCTATTCTATACATGGATGAAATATTCGGCTATTTCCCACCAGTCGCGAATCCTCCCTCCAAAAAACCTTTGCTCAATTTATTAAAACAAGCGAGAGCTTTCGGCTTAGGTATTGTTTTAGCCACACAGAATCCAGCTGATCTTGATTATAAAGGTCTTGCCAATATCGGTACTTGGTTCGTGGGCCGTTTGCAAACGGAGCAAGATAAAGCTCGTTTACTCGATGGTTTACAAACTGCTTCACAAAGCGGTTCTGCACAGGGCTTATCTGTCGATCGCCAAGCATTGTCTGATTTATTATCCAAATTGCCTGCTAGATCTTTCTTGATGAATAATGTCCACGACAATGCGCCGACATTATTTGGCACACGTTGGTGTATGTCCTATCTTGCTGGTCCTTTATCCAGACAACAAATTGCGCAATTGGATCAAGGCGGGGCTTCAGCTGCATCGTCTGTTTCATCTGAGGTTCCTGTTGGTTCGTATGCTGCTACTGCTGACAATACTGCTACTGCTACTGGCCAAGTTCCTCCGATTGTTGCGCCAATTCCAGATGCGGATGCTGCATCAACTCATTCAGCAACTCCTGAGCAAGTTCCTGTTTCAGAGTCTGCTACGGGTAACGCTTCATTCTCAATGCCATTAAATCTTCCAAAAGACGTAGAGCAATATTATTTACCGGTTAGAGAAAATGTTTCTTCCATAACCTATGTTCCATCGGTCTACGGTTTTGTTGAAACAACATATGAAGATAAAGGCTCGAATTTATTTGAAAAAGAAACCTCTACATGGAATACGACCATCAACTCCTCAGCGATTCCAGTTAATTGGGAAGATTTAACACATGCCGTTGCTGATCCTTATGATTTGGAGAAATCTCCTGTACAATCTGCTTCTTTTAGTTCCTTACCTGATGCAGCTTCCAAAAAATCATCGTATACACAATGGTCAAAAGATTTGATTGATTATATTTATCGTAATGAAGTGTATTCTTTATACAGCAATGAAAAGAAAACTTTGATTTCTGAGCCAGGCGAAAAGAAAAATGATTTCATCGTTCGCTTACGTCAATATAATCGTGAAGAGCGTGATAAAGAAATGGAAGTCATTAAAGAGAAATATGCAAAGAAAATCGCAACTTTAGAAGAAAGAATTCGCAAAGCTGAACAAGCTGTTCAAAGAGAAAAAGATCAAGCAAACCAAGCAAAATTCAGCACCATGATTAATGTTGGCAATACGTTACTTGATACTTTATTAGGTAATAAGCGCGGCTTTAAAAAGAGCACCATTGGAAAAGCTGCAAGTAGCGCTCGTGCCGCTGGCCGTTCTCGTCAGCAACAAGGTGACGTCGCTCGTGCAGAAGAAACAGTTTTAACCTATCAAGAACAACTACAAGCACTGGAGCTTGATTTAGAGAATGAATTACAAGTTTTAGCCGATACATATTCTGATAAAGAAGAGAATTTCAAAGAACTTCAAATCAAGCCGAAGAAAAAAGATATTATCGTTAAAGTTTTCGGTTTATTATGGTTGCCGTATGAAAGTGTTGCTGGTGGTCAGCTTCGTCCTTTATACGATGTCGCTGAATCTGAAGAATAATTGTCGTTTTTGACTGAAAGTTACTATGAAGGGGCTGTTTCCTGTGGGGACAGCTTCTTTTTTTGTGTGTTTCGTGTTCGTGATTTGTGTTTTGGGTTTGGTGGTTAGTGACAATTCGGGG
>CAYFSZ010000050.1:0-10814 GCA_964346085.1 uncultured Mageeibacillus sp.
AACCTGAAATCTGGGAAACTTACAAAGAAATTTTGGAAAAATCAGGAGAACCATTCAGTATTGAAAATGTAGAAAGATTTGCATTTTATGAACGTGCAAAAAAATCATATGCAGTTATCGCAACGAGCGAAGAAGCATTGTATGCTAATATAATCCTTAAAAAAGGTGTTGTGAAATAAAATCATCTTTTATCTGTAGTCAAAAAATTAATCTTAGCTTCTATCTATTTTTTAATAGGAATAGAAGCTAATTTCATGTGTATCATGCAATACACGTCAAGGTAGGAGTGAAATGGAAAATTATTTATGTATTGATATTGGAACTTCTTCTGCAAAAATCGCGATAGTCGATGTTGAAGGACATGTTCTGATTTCGAATAATCAATCTTATCCAACCTATTATCCTAATCCAGGTTGGAGTGAGCAAAACCCAGAAGATTGGTGGGCTGCAGTCGTTAATGGCATTAAATACTGTTTAGAAGAAAAACAAATTAGTGGTCAAGATATAAAATGTGTTGGGATTGCGGGTCAAAGCTGGAGTAATGTTAGTATTGATAAAGATGGCAATACTTTTTCGAATACCCCTATTTGGACGGATACTAGGGCAAAGGAAATTTGTGAAAGATATATAGAAAAAATTGGTGAAGAAGCTATTTTTAAAGTCTCCGGAAATCCTTTCATGCCTGGATATCAATTACCCAAAATTCTCTGGCTAATGGAAAATGAACCAGAAAACTATCAAAAAACAGATAAATTTCTTTCCAGCAATGGTTTCATCGGCTATAAATTGACTGGAAAGATAAAGATGGATGACAGTCAAGCTTATGGATTACATAACATTAATATGCAGACGCTTGAGATGGATGAATTCCTCACAGAAGAATTTGGGATTGATGCAGATAAAATACCAGAAATTTGTTCACCAACCTCAATTATTGGTGAGATTCTAGAAGAAGCCGCTTCTCAAACTGGTCTCGTAGCAGGAACTCCTGTCATTGCAGGAGGATTGGATGCTGCTTGTAGTACTTTGGGAGTGGGTGTCTATGAAGACGGAATGGTACAAGAGCAAGGTGGTCAAGCAGGGGGAATGAGTATCGCGTTAAAAGAGATGATTACACATCCCGCATTAATCATGAGTCGCCATGTTGTTCCTGGCTTGTTTTTACTGCAAGGAGGAACTGTTGCTGGTGGAGCAAGTTATGAATGGTTAGTGAAGCTGCTTAAACCTGAAGAATCAGTTTGTGAAATAAATAAAAAAGACTTTTTCATTCATTTGGATCAACTGGCAGAGAATGTTAACGAAGGAAGCGATGGATTAATCTTTTTACCTTATTTATCAGGAGAAAGAAGCCCCATCTGGGATCCTTCCGCAAAAGGGGTTTTTTACGGATTGGATTTTGGCAAAGGAAAAGGACATTTGACGAGAGCAGTTATGGAAGGTGTTGCTTATTCCTTACAACACAATTTAGAAACAGCCCAAGAAATTGGGATCGATATTCATCAATTCAGAGCAACTGGCGGTAGTGCAAATAGCAAACTTTGGACACAGATTAAAGCAGATGTGACTGGTTGCCATATTGATGTTCCAGAAAGTGATGATGCCACTGTAAAAGGCGTTGCAATGCTTTGCGGAATGGCCCTTGGTTCATATCAAAATATTGGTGATTTTATTCGTGAAACAATCAAGATTAAGAAAAGTTATGAACCACAAAAGAACAATGAAAAATATGACCGAAACTTTAAAAAGTATAAAGAGATTTATCAATCATTGAAACATATAATGCAAGATTGAATGAATCATAATAATAAAAAAGTAGTATTATTGTAATCAGTATGGAGGTAAATAAAATGAAGGCAGCTGTTTTACACAATAAAAGAGACATTAAATATGAAGATATTCCAATGCCTGAATTAAAAGAGGATGAAGTCTTAATTGCTGTAAAAGCATGTGGGATTTGTGGTTCGGATGTACCGAGATATATGGCGGATGAAGCTCACTTTTTCCCAATTGTTTTAGGGCATGAATTTAGTGGACTTATTGAACAAAAAGGAGAGAAAGTTCCAGATCACATCAAAATAGGAGGTCGAGCTTCAGTTGCTCCACTTATTCCTTGCCATGAATGTGAAAATTGTCAAAAAGGAAATCATTCCCTTTGTAAACATTACAAATTTATTGGTTCTAGAGTAAATGGTGCGATGGCAGATTATGTGGCTGTTCCTTATCGAAATATTGTCCAATTTTCTGATACTGTTAGCTTTAAGGAAGGTGCATTCTTTGAACCTTCGACCATTGCGCTACACGGCGTAAAATGTGCGGATTATAAACCTGGAAAAACGGTTGCAATTCTTGGAGCTGGTACAATTGGAATATTTACTATTCAATGGGCAAAAATTCTAGGTGCTAGAAAATTAGTTGTGTTTGATATTGACGATAATCGCCTAAACATCGCAAAAGAATTAGGCGCAAATGAAGTCTACAATACATTGGAAGAAGATTTCATGGAAAAAGCTCTTGCTTCAACCAATGGTTATGATTATGTGTTTGAAACAGCAGGTAACGGCATTACCATGAATTATGCATTCAAGTTAGCTGCAAATAAGTCCTCTGTTTGTTTCATTGGTACTGCACATAAAGATGTTCAATTCCCTTGGAGAGATTTTGAATTGATGAACCGCAAAGAGTTTCATTTAACAGGTAGTTGGATGGGATACTCTGCACCATTCCCGGGTGATGAATGGACGATGACATCAGAATATTTCAATAATGGAAAACTTGTGATTAATGATAATTTTATTGATACCATTTATCCGATGAAAGATGCTGAGACGGCGTTTGAACGCTTTAGCAATCCAAGAGAAGTATCGGGAAAAATATTGCTAGTTAACGAATAAATCGTTGCAATGCTGCGAGACCACGAAAGGAAAAAGAACAATGAAAAATAAATTACGTTTTATATTAGATGAAAAAGCAAAAGGCAATTATATTGGTATTCCAAGTTTTTGTACGGCAAATCGATTAGCCTTGAAATCATGTTTTCTGTACGCAAAAATGCATGAAAAAATTATTTTGGTAGAAGCAACATCAAACCAAGTCAATCAAAATGGTGGCTACACAGGAATGAAACCAATTGATTATGTTGAATTTGTTGAATCAATTGCAAAAGAAGTGGATTTTCCAATAGACAAGGTTATTCTTGGCGGCGATCATCTAGGACCTTTAGTATGGTCAGATTTGGATGAAGAAGAAGCAATGAAGAATGCAGAAGTTCTAGTTGCACAATATGTCAAAGCAGGATATACAAAAATTCACTTAGATACAAGTATGAAATTAGGATCAGATGATCCAGAAAAACCACTTTCTGATGAAATCATTGCTTCAAGAGGCGCTAGATTGATGAAAGTATGCCAAAATGCTTTCAAAGAATATCAAGAACAACATCCTGATGCAGAAGAGCCAGTTTATATTATTGGTAGTGAAGTTCCAATTCCAGGCGGAGCAGAAGAAAATGATGAAGTCATTAAAGTAACGACTCCAGAAGATTTAAGAACAACATATCAAGTATATCAACAAGTATTTTCAGATTATGAATTAGAAGACAGTTTTTCAAGTATCATTGGTATCGTAGTACAACCTGGTGTGGAATTTTCTGATAGCGATGCACATGTTTATGTCAGAGAAGAAGCAAGTGCATTAGAAAAAACAATCAAAGAAATACCGAATTTGGTATTAGAAGGTCACTCAACAGATTATCAACCACGTTGGGCACTCAAACAGATGGTTGAAGATGGCATTTCTATTTTGAAAGTTGGACCAGCTCTTACCTTTGCGATTCGTGCAGGTTTATTTGCTTTAAGCAATATTGAAGAGATCATTGTAAAAGAAGATAAATCAAATCTCGTTGAGACGTTTGATAAACTCATGAAAGAAAATCCAAAACAATGGAAAAAACATTATCATGGTTCAGATGAGGAAATTGAACTCAAAAAGCATTATAGCTATTCTGACCGTATTCGTTATTACATGGCAGAAGAAGAAGTGGTTCAAGCGACGGATAAATTATTCAAAAATATTGACGCGAATATAGAAAATATTCCATATGGATTAATCCATCAATACATGCCTGAACAATATTTTAAAATTAGAGATTCAAAATTAGATTTTAATGCAGAAGCTCTAGTCTTAGATTGGGTAACAATGTTCATTGAAGATTATTACTTAGCATGTGAATAAGAAAAAAAGAAAGAGATTTAATTGGAAAATAAAACATTAAAAGTATTTCAAAGTGGATTTAATTATTCTCAAGATGGACCAGGAAATCGTTTGGTTTTTCATCTGCAGGGGTGTAATTTTAGATGTCCTTGGTGCTCGAATCCTGAAAGTATTGCAGTACAGGGATCCTTGATTGTAGACGAGAAATATTTGGTGGATTCTGTTTGTCCTTATGGAGCAATCAAGGATAAAAAAATCGATCGATCAATGTGCGAAACTTGTAAAACAAAAGATTGCATATCAGAAAAAAATCGAAATAAAGGTATTCGCTTATCTTACAAAGAAATGAAAACGCAGGAAATTGTTAATTTAGCAGTTTCCTGCAAAGAATCATTTTATGATGGCGGTGGCGTAACTTTTAGTGGAGGAGAAGCAACTTTACAATTTGATGCCCTGGAAGAAACATTGCGGGGATTAAAAGAGAATGGAATTAATACGACTATAGAAACAAATGGTACTGCAAAAAATCTCGAAAAATTGTTTAATGTAGTCGATCATTTGATTATTGATTACAAAATTCCATTTTCGAATCGTCACAAAGAAATTTTGCAACACAATGATCAACAGACGAAAGAAAATATAATTCTGGCATCACAAAAACATCCAGATTTATTGGTCAGAATTCCGCTTGTACACAATGTCAATGATAGACAAGAGGATTTAGCAGCGTTTTTAGAATTTTTTGATCAATGCCATAAAGAAGGATTAAAAATAGAATTCTTAAAATATCATGATTATGGCAGTAGTAAATGGGGACAAATTGGTCAAGAATATGTCATGAGCGATGACTCCCATATTAGCTCAGAAAAATATGATTCATTTGTTGCAGCTTTCAAAGATGCTAATTATCAAGTGATATTTACTTAATTAATTGAGTTGATAAGTATTATCTAAGAATAAAAAATTTTTAACCCACAATGGTGATATAATAGTAAAACTAAAAAAGGGATATAAAAAGATGAGAATTCAAAATATTTTTACAAATGATGAATTAGGCCAATTGGCTCGTAATCTCTTTAAGGAAGAAAGATCCAAAAAAAGATTGGATGGATGGTTTCTAGCACAAGAAATTAGCGTAAGAACGAGAAAAGAGAATGCTGATAAATCTGAAATGATGCAGGCAGCTCTTTGCTTAAAAGCAATGGTGGAAGAACTTCCGTTAACGATTAGTGATTATAATATTTTTGCTGGTACGCAAGATGATGCATTTGCAAGAACATATGCATTGATTAATCCTGAATTTAAAGTTGAAACATTTACTGGTTATTGTGATCCTTGTGATGTTTTCAAAGACATCAAACCGAATGAAGAATTCACAGAAGAGAGAATCAATAATGTTTTAGATGTTTACAAAGAAACACCTTATGTCAAAGAATTACTTGAAACGAGTAAGGACGCTCATCAGTACACTGAAGAAGCAGTATTTTTCTTCGAACAAGTAACTGGCCATATTATCCCTGACTTTAAACCATTAATTAAACATGGTGCACCATTTTTGATGGAGCAAATTGACCAACAAATCAAAGACACATCAGATGAGAAAAAATTAGACAATTATCAAGCAATGAAAATTGCATTACAAGCATATAGCACTTTAGCAAAGAGATATGCTGAGATTGCAAAAGAAAAAGCCAATCAATCAGAAGGCAAAGAGAAAGAAAAATATGATTTAATGGCATCAACTTTAGAAAACATTTCTGTAAATGGTGCAACTGACTTGTATGAAGCTTTACAAATGATGTTGCTTGCATGGCAATGCATGTGTGTTGAGCAAGTCACAAATCCTTATGCATTCTCATTGGGTAATGTAGATAGAATTTTTGAACCATATCGTGAAATGCAAAATACAGACCGCGAAACTGCTGCAAAATTATTCCAACATTTCTTAGTTTTCTATAATGTTGGGGATAGAAGTTGGGCAATTTCTCAAAACTTAATCGTTGGTGGTAAAGATGTTGATGGAAATGACTTAGCAAATACCATGACATATGCAATTCTTGATGCTTACTACATCATGAATCTTCCACAACCAATTTTGTCTGTTAAATTACATGAAAACACACCTCAAGAATTCTATGAAAGTCTTGGTCGTTTCTTATTCAATCCAGGCAGCTTGACTCCTTCATTCTTCAATGATGATGTCATGTTCCCGCTATTAGAAAAAAATGGCGTTGAAAAAGAAGATTTACCAAATTACTCAATTGCTGGTTGTCAAGAACCTCTGATCATGGGTAAAGACAATGCGAATACAACGAATACATGGTTGAATCTCGCAAAAATTCTTGAATTAACCTTGAATGATGGTGTTTCCTTATTGACTGGCAAGAAAATCGGCAAGAGCTATCAAGAACTCGGTTATGAAAATGATGAACCATTAACAATTCTCAAAAATATTCGCAAGGCATTTTATAACAATATTGATTTCCTAGTACCGATGATGACTGAAATGGGAAATAGAGCTTCTTTAGCACTGTCTCATCAATGCGTTCCATTCTTATCAACAGCTATGGGCGGTATTGAAAGCGGTATTGATATGCGTGATCCTGAAGAACAGGGTACAAAATATAATGGTAGCGGTTGCTTAATTCATGGTCTTTCTGTTGTTGCAGACTCGATTATTGCAATTGATGATTTTGTTGAAAAAAGACCAGATGAAGCTGCTGACTTATTAGAAGCATTACGTCATAATTTTGAAGGTTATGAAGATATACATCAATTCTTAGAAACATCTCCAAAATTTGGGAATGCAGATGCACGTGTCGATAATGAAGCTGCTGAAATTGCAACATATGTTGCGAAATTACTGAAAGAACAAAAGAATTATTTAGGAAATCCTTTCAGACCAGACTTCAGTACACCATCTACACATTTACTCTATGGATATCAAGTAGGTGCTTTACCTAATGGTAGAAAAGCGAGAGAACAATTAAATTATGGTGTGGATCCTCTTTACGGAGAATCAACAAATGGTTTAGGGTTTAGAATTGTATCAATGAAAAAACTTCCATACGACTTAATGGAAGGCGGAGTTGCAATTCACTTTGGTCTTGATCCGAAAAACTTCAGAGGAGATTCTTTTGAAGAAAAAGGAATTGAGTTCAAAAATAAAGTTATTAGACCATTATTCTTTGGTACAAAACCAGAAGAGAAATTCTCTCCGTTCTACTTATACGTTAATATTACAACACCTGAAATATTACGTAAGGTAATGAACGAACCAAAAAAATATGCGCCTAGTGGTGTATATATCATGAGAATTCATGGTACCTTTGTAAACTTCTTAGATCTGTCTCCATCAATACAAAATGATATTATCAACCGTTTGGATTTAGGATCAACTACATGCTAAAAAATTAGAATACAGGGAAAACTCCCTGTATTCTTTTCTTGTAAAGATAGGAGAGGTTAGTATGCAATATTTAATGGGGATTGACATTGGCACATCTAGCCTAAGGTCAACCATTGTCGATGAGCAAGGAAATATTAAGGCAGTTGCTGCGCAAGAATACACATTTGATTCTCCAAAACTTGGTTTTGCAGAACAAGATCCAGAAGTCTGGTGGAATGCTTTGACGATTACTGTCAAAAAAACACTTGATGAATCACAAATTCCGGCTCGCGAAATAAAAGGAATAGGATTATCAGGTCAAATGCATGGAATGATTCCTGTAGACAAAGATAATCGCGTTTTACACAAGGCTATTTTGCATTGTGATGTTCGTAGTGGAGAACAGGCTAATAACGTCAATCAAAATTTTAATACAGAAGAAATACACAGAACTTTATACAATCCAATTTTTCCGGGAATGCAACTTGTTTCATTATTGTGGTTTCGTGATACTTTTCCTGAAGAATTTGCAAAAGTTAAAAGCGTTTTATGTCCTAAGGACTATATTCGCTATAAACTAACTGGTGAAATAGCCACGGAAAGAACAGATGCAGCTGGTACGGTAGCTTATGATGTCAAGAATCAAAGATGGGCTTCTGATTTTCTTCAGAAATTAGATTTAGATTTATCTATTTTTCCAGATGAAGAGCATACACCTTTTGAGATAGCAGGAACGATTACCAAGCAGGCTCATGAAGAAACTGGCTTAGAAATTGGCACACCTGTTGCGTATGGCGGCGGTGACCAAGCTATGCAATCTGTGGGAAATGGCCTTTATCAATCAGGGGATGCGATGTCGACGATTGGGACAAGTGGACAAATCATGTTCATTACGGATTCTCCTGTATTCAACCCTCGCTTAAACTCACAAACATTTACACATGTACAAAAAGATGTCTGGTTCGGTATGGCAGCGATGCTAAGTGCTGGGGTTACGTTGAACTGGTTTAGAAAAACATTTATGTCGGATTACTCATATGCCCAACTAAGTGAAATGACAAGAGGTATTAAGCCAGGTAGTAATGGATTGTTATTCTTTGCACCTATGATGGGAGAAAGAACTCCGTACTTGGATTCCAATACGAGAGGCGTATTCCATGGATTTTCTTTTTTACATAAAAGAGAACATTTTGTGAGAGCCGTTATGGAAGGCGTTTGCTATGAAATGAAAATGGGCTTAGATATTTTACACAGTCTATATGGCATTCCAAAGAAAATGATCGTCGCAGGCGGCGTGACAAACAGCCCTGAATGGATGCAAATTCTAGCCAATGTTTATAATTTACCTGTGACTGTTAGATCAAAAAGCGAACAAGCTTGTGTTGGTGCTGCGATTATGGCAGGTGTAGGTAGCAAAGTATTCTCATCAATTGAAGAAGGCTGTAATAGTTTATTGTCAAAAGAAAAAGAAATGACGATTGAACCAATTCAGGAAGAGGCCAAAATTTATCAAGAAATATATGAGAATGTATTCCGTCAATTCTATGAACAAAATAAAGAATTATTTTATCAACAAAAATTGTTAGAAAAATACTATTAATAGGTAAGATATTAAGAAAGGAAAAATCATGAGTAAAAAATTTATTATGGATAGCGATGCTGTAGATTTATCGAAAATACCTCAAATTACTCTATACACAGGCGATACAATGCCAGGTATTGGAATGGGAACTTTCGGATCAGATCGATACGAAGGCGATGTCCTTGCAGAATCTGTTAGAGGAGGACTAAAAGTAGGATATCGATTAATTGACTGCGCCCAAGTTTATAATAATGAACATCAAATTGGGGAAGTTATCAAAGAAGCATTAGATGAAGGTTTAGACCGAGAAGACTTATTCATTATGTCAAAGGTTTGGAACAATAATCATGAACCTGAAAATGTTCTCAAATCATGTGAACAAACAATCAAAGATTTACAATGTGATTATCTCGATGCATATTTTGTGCATTGGCCGTTTAGAAATCATCATGAGGCATTCGCTCATGTTGAGGATCGAAACAAAAATAGTAAACCATATTCACATGAAGATTTTATGGAAACATGGAGAGCAATGGAATCTTTAGTAGAA
The DNA here is from genome assembly GCA_964346085.1 of uncultured Mageeibacillus sp. Taxonomy (GTDB): domain Bacteria; phylum Bacillota; class Clostridia; order Saccharofermentanales; family DTU023; genus UBA5436. Next base: position 9,730 of record CAYFSZ010000050.1, read on the forward strand.
AAAGGTTTGGTAAGAAATATTGGCGTCAGCAATATGACCATTCCAAAATTAAAACTTTTGTTAAGAGATGCGAAGATTAAGCCAGCTTTAAATGAAATGGAATTACATCCATGTTTTCAACAAGGTGAATTATTCCAATTTTCTATAGATCATGATATTCAACCTGTTGGCTATTGTCCGCTCGGTAGCCCTAATCGTCCAGAAAGAGATAAAACACCAGATGATTATTCAGACTGGGATCATCCAGTAATTCAAAAATTAGCAGAAAAGTATAATGTTCATCCATCGGCGATTTGCTTGAAATGGGCAGTACAAAGAGGACAAATTCCAATTCCACTTTCATCAAATAGAAAGAACTATTTAGCTAATTTGAAATGTGTAACAGAAGATATGTTAGAACCACGTGAATACAGCAGTATTGGAAGTGTTGATCGTGACAATCGCTTAATCAAAGGTCATGTCTTTTTATGGCAAGGAGCAACTGATTGGGAAGATTTATGGGACATTGATGGAACAATTCCTGGCTGGAATGGATATGAAAAATAATCTTAATCATCCATTAAAAAAGAAGTATTATCAAGAAATCTCGCCTGTAAAAAGGCGAGAAATACTTTTTTCAGAAGATTTTATTCATTCTTTCACATCACAAGAGGAATATGAAAGAGTTAATAAAATTTTTCACATTCGACATGCTCAAGATGAAACTCTAAAAATTGATCGTTTGCTTTGGAATTGTGTTCATTTGTTAGAACTTTATGTTCTAAAAACGAAACGAATTATCAAACATATCGTTAAATCAGAACAGTATGAAGTATTTGATAGTTTGAACTTCACTCAATTAATCAATGAAAAAGAATTTGAGGACGCAATCTTTAATGAATTTATCAATACTTTTTATCGATATGCCTCGACCATCAAGCCGACAAGAAAAGCCTTCTTTGGATTAAAACAAGTACCTCAGGATGTTGCAGAAAAGCTTCACGAAGACATTTGGAAAATGAGCGAAGGCATTACGCAGCTGACGGACGAGAAAAGAAAAATTTTATCTGTTTGGAACGATGCAGCAGAGGCTTTTTTACAAAATT
>CAYFSZ010000051.1:0-2914 GCA_964346085.1 uncultured Mageeibacillus sp.
TTTGTATAAATATGACAAATTTATTTATGTATTATTAATACATTCCTGGAGCTGCTGGCATTTGAGGTTCTTTTGGCTCAGGAATATTGCCTACAATCGCTTCTGTTGTTAACATTGTCGAAGCAATTGATGCTGCGTTCTGCAATGCTGATCTAGTAACTTTTGCTGGATCAACAATACCTTGAACATTCATATCAACGACTTCTTCAGCCAATACATCAAAGCCATGACCATGTGGACTATTTTTTACTTTTTCAACAATAACGCTACCATCGAAACCTGCGTTCAAAGCAATTTGATAGACAGGAGCTTCTAAAGCTTTCAAAATGATTTTTGCTCCAGTACGAACATCTCCATCTGCTTCTTCAACTACTTTTTCTACTGATGACATTGCATCAATATAGGCAGTACCACCACCAGAAATAATGCCTTCTTCAACAGCAGCTCTAGTTGCAGCAAGAGCATCCTCGATACGCAATTTTTTCTCTTTCATTTCTGTTTCCGTTGCAGCACCAACTTTGATAACAGCAACACCACCAGAAAGTTTTGCTAAACGCTCTTGTAATTTTTCACGATCGAAGTCAGATGTTTCTTCTTCGATTTGTTTTCTGATCGCTTGGATGCGATCTTGGATAGCCTTTTTGTCGCCTGCACCATTAACGATAGTTGTAGTATCTTTTGTAATAATGACGCTGCCAGCACGACCTAAATCACTCACTTGAACATCTTTTAATTCCATTGCTAAATCATCAGAAACATAAGTAGCACCTGTTAGGATTGCAATATCTTGTAAGCTTGCTTTACGACGATCACCAAATCCTGGAGCTTTAACTGCTACACAGTTGAATGTACCACGTAATTTATTCAAAATTAATGTTGATAATGCTTCACCTTCAACATCTTCTGCGATGATCACTAACTTTTGACCAGTTTTTACAATTTCTTCTAATACTGGAAGAATGTCTTGAATCGTTGAAATCTTTTTGTCTGTAACTAAAATATGTGCATCTTCATACACTGTTTCCATTTTGTCAGTGTCTGTTACCATGTAAGCTGAAATGTATCCACGGTCAAATTCCATACCTTCAACAACTTCAAGATCTGTACCCATTGTCTGTGATTCTTCGACTGTGATGACACCATCACTGGATACCTTATCCATCGCATCTGCAATCAATGAACCAACTTCTTTATCATCAGCGGAAATGGAAGCAACACGTGAAATATCATCTTTGCCGGCAACCGTCTTGGAGTCTTTTTGAATTGCTTCAACAGCTGCCGCAACCGCTTTATCAATTCCCTGTTTGATAATAATCGGATTTGCACCTGCCGCAATATTTTTTAAGCCTTCACGATAAATAGCCTGGGCTAATAAAGTAGCCGTCGTCGTTCCGTCACCAGCCACATCTTGTGTTTTGGTTGCAACTTCTTTCAAAAGCTGAGCACCGGCATTTTCAAAACGATCTTCCAATTCGATTTCACGAGCGATGGAAACACCGTCATTGGTGATGACCGGAGAACCGAATTCTTTATCTAAAATAACATTTCTGCCCTTTGGTCCTAAAGTAATCTTGACTGTATTTGCTAATTTATCGACACCGGCCAATAAAGATTTACGAGCCTTGTCATCATATTTTATTTTCTTTGCCATAATATTCCTCCTGGAGAATTTCTCTATCTAAATATTTTTATATTTTCTTTAATCAACGATTGCTAAAATATCACTTTGTTTTAAAATCGTGTATTCTTGATCATCAAATTTGAATTCAGTTCCAGCATATTGGCTAATCAATACATGATCTCCAATTTCAACTTCCATAATGATGTCTTTTCCATCAACAACACCACCTGGACCTACTGCAACAACTTCAGCAACTTGAGGTTTTGCCTGAGCACTACCAGGTAATACAATACCGCTTTTCGTGGTCTCTTCAGCTTCTAACATTTTAATTACAACACGATCTCCCAAAGGTTTAATATTCATGTTGACCTCCTTGTTTATTTAAAATATTTTATAAAAAATGTTTTTAGCACTCTAATGCCCCGAGTGCTAAAAACACTATAAATTTATCACTTTTCTTTGTCAAGGAACAAATCCTAAACAAATGTGACAAATTTTGAAGTTAAATTAAAATATTCGTAAAAAGAGAAAACAATTGAGATTGGGACACTAATAGTTGAATGTCAACCACAAAAGGTGCTAACAACTTTAAAAAATGCGCACAAATAAAGACAATTATCGTTGCAATTCCAAAGCCTACTACACTCCCAAGAAAGCGATTTAGAATTCCAATCACAGGAATTTTATTAATTCCTTTCCCTAGCCGAATAAGGATTGAGGTAAGGATTTTCCGCAAGACGAAAAATGCGATAAAAAACAATAAAACATTCCCTGTTTCTGCAACCGCATACATTGGTATTAATTTCATCACTACAAAGGAGAGCATAAAAGAAGCTACCATGATAATGAACTGAAATAACATGCGAACTAAGCCTTTACTCCAGCCAGATAAAACTTGGTAAATAAATAACCCTATGATTAATACGTCTAACACGATAAACCTAATCTACCAGCAAGAGCTATGGTTGAACATTGCCGTTTTCAGAATTGTCCACAGGAGGTTCTGGAATTGGCTCTGGAGCGACCGGCGCTTCTGTCGGTGCTACTGGTGCTTCTGTTGGAGCAGGTGTGTCAGGAACAATCGGAGAATCTGTTTGTGACGTAGGCTCTTCTGGATAATATGGCTGTTCTGGATAATATGGCTCTGTATATCCTTCAGTTGGCTCATAATAATATGAAGGTTCTTCAATATATTCTTCTCCTGTCAATAAATCAGGATTAACAAACTCTTCAATCGGCTGTTCACTGCTATTAGGAGCACCTGGGATTATAGGAACTGGATCAAAATCAAAT
>CAYFSZ010000051.1:3014-10566 GCA_964346085.1 uncultured Mageeibacillus sp.
CTGTTCACTGCTATTAGGAGCACCTGGGATTATAGGAACTGGATCAAAATCAAATTCTTTACCATAAATGAATTTCTGAACAAGTGGAATCATTCCATTAAAATCACAAAGGTTCAACCAAGCTTCTCCACTATAGTGCTCGTGATAGCCTTCAATCGGAATTTGTAATGTTTCCATCTCGCCATCAAGAATAGGCAATACTGATTCCATCATCCCTAGCATTTCGTTTTCCGTTAAATCTGTCGTGATATATCCTAAACCCTCATTTAGCATTTTTAATTTCTCTGTAATTTTTATATCAATGAATTTATCATAAATCGCTTGAATCACATCTCTTTGATATTTCATTCGATCATAATCGCCACCAGCAGTAGAACGATTTCGCGCATAAGCAACAGCTTGGCGACCATCAACATGTTGTAAGCCTTCTTTTTCAATTAAATCTGATTGCGTTGTATCTTTAAATATCTTATTCGTGTATTTGATATTTTCATTAACAAAAGGGATTGCTTCTTCCGTAATATCTAACTCAACTCCACCTACAACATCGACAATAGCTTCCATTCCTCTCATATTAACAACGACATAATTATCAATTTTGAGACGTAAGATCCCCTCAATTGTTTTCATCACAAGCTCTGGTCCACCATATACGTTCGCATGATTCAACTTATCCATTTCATCCATACCCGGAATGGGGACAAGCATATCTCTTTGTAACGACATTAATTTAATCTTTTTCTGTGTTTTATTGACAGTCAATATCATCATCGCGTCAGAACGTTCATTGATTTTTGTTTTATCACGAGAATCAATACCAAGGAGTAGAATATTTGTCACATCTTTATCATAAGGGATTGGATTTTTCAGAACTTCTTCTTCAATTTTCACATCAGCTCCATCAACTTGTGACTCCAATACTGAATTTTCTTTTGCGACAGTATTTATTTTTCCTAATGTATTATTCCAAAGAGCATTTACTCCGACTGTCAATCCGGTAACAAAAACACCGACAATTAGGATTGCAGCAAACCAAGGTTTTTTATAAAAATTGATTGTGTTCATAGTATTCCTTTATCTACTTTATCGATCCATTATTTTATTATACAACTTGCTATGTTATCAGTATTTTTTCCGAAAAACAATGAAATGATCTGATTCGTATTGAAATCTATCCTATTTCACAATAAAATATATTAGTCATTATTAGTAAGATAATTCGTATCAAAAAATTAGTATAGCAAATCAATGGATTATTATATAAAATGAAGTAATTAAAACATTGTTAGTATGATAAGGAATCTAATGAAAAAACATTCAAACTTAAATCAGTTTTTCACTTTTTATAAAAAAGAAAAAGTCTTCCTGATTTCCTCAATTATTGCCACAATCATTGCTGCAATTTGCAATATGATTTTGCCGTTGATTATCGGCTTTACCGTTGATCAAGTGCTATTAGGAAAGGAAGCAAAAATTCCTCACTCTGTGACGGAATTATTCAATCGTTTCGGTGGTAGAGAATACTTTTTCCAGAATCTTTGGATTATTGGTTTATTACTTTTCGGCATTACGGTTCTCCGCGGAATTTGTGAATTTATCTCCGATGTCCATTTGAGCAAAACAGCCGAAAACGGAACAGAAAGAATGCGTAAATCTCTGTTCTCGCATTTACAGAAATTGCCATTTGCTTGGCATTCAAAAGCAGAAACAGGTGATTTGGTTCAACGTTGTACAAGCGATGTGGAAGTCATTCGTCGTTTTTTGCAAAATCAATTATTACAAATCATTAGTTGTTTTACGATGATTGTGATTTCCGTCATTGTCATGCTAAGTCTTGATTGGCCATTAAGCATTGTAGCTCTTTCGGTAACGCCGATTCTTTTCATCGCGTCCATTCGCTATTTCAAAAAAAGAAGAGCTGGTTTTGAAGAATGGGATGAAACAGAGGGTGCATTATCCACTCGCCTGCAAGAGAATTTGTCCGGGATGCGTATTATTAAAGCATTCGGAAGAAAAGATTATGAGCTTGAACAATTAGAAAAAACACATCGTCAGCTCTACGACTATGGAATCAAGCAATATGGAATTATGAGTGACTTTTGGTTTGTTTCCGATTTGCTTTCCAATACTGAATTAGCATTAATCGTCATCATCGGAACGATTCGTGTTATCAATCATGGCTTAAGTCTTGGAGTCTTATTGATTTTCATTTCTTATGCGGATCGTTTACTGATGCATCTTCGAATTCTTGCTAGAGCTTTGGCGGATATTGGTCGTGCGCAAATTTCATTCGGACGTTTGAAAGAGATCTGGGATGCGGAACCCGAACCAACCGATGAAGGGCTATTAGAACCAGAGATTAAAGGCAATATTCAATTTAACAATGTTACATTTCAATATCCGGATGGCAATGAACCAGTTATTCAAGATATCAATTTGACCATTAAAGCAGGACAGACGATTGGGATTCTTGGTCCAACAGGTTCTGGTAAATCTAGCTTATTACTCTTACTACAAAAACTCTATGAACCAGATCAAGGGGCATTAACCTTCGACGGACATTCGGTCACAGAAATCAATCGATATGCACTTAGAAGACAAGTCGGTTTGATTTTGCAAGAGTCTTATATCTATTCTCGTTCTATTGGTGAAAATATCCGTTTACCTAAACCAGATGCGACAGAAAAACAAATTCGGCAATATTCAAAAATTGCTCACTTAGATCATGACATCAATGACTTCAAAGAAGGATACAACACAGTTGTTGGTGAAAGAGGCGTGACTTTATCTGGCGGACAAAAACAAAGATTAGCGATTGCCAGAACCTTAATTCGTGATTGCCCTATTCTTATCTTCGATGATTCTTTATCTGCCGTAGATACTGAAACCGATCGAGAAATCCGAAGATCCTTACAGAATCGTCCAGATGGAACAACAACTATCATTGTTTCTCACCGGATTTCCAGTTTATATGAGGCAGATCAAATTTTTGTCCTAGAAGACGGGAAAATCACCCAACAAGGCAATCATGATAGTTTAATTCAAGAGCCGGGCTTATATCAAAGAGTGTATCAAATCCAGCATGACTGGATGCAAAATATTTAATTGAAAGAAAACATATGCAAGATAATACAATCAAGAAAAAACAAGATTCTACCATTAATAAAATAGATTTTAAAACTTGGGTGAAATTTATCAAATTAGCCGCTCCACGTAAAAGTGTTTTTTGGGGTTTGGTGATTTCTCTCATTTGTTTAGCCATTTTTGAAAACATCTCCCCATTATTAATTAGTTTTGCGATTGATTATTTCATCATGAATAATGTCACTGACGGTATCGTTCTCTACTCAATTATTTATTTTGTGATTATCGTAATCATTGCTTTTAACACGCGATATTATCTCCGAGCATCAGGTCGTTTCGAAACAGAATTATCCTACAATATTCGCAAAAAAGGTTTTGAACATTTACAGAATTTATCCTTCAGTTTTTATGATCGCATGCCTGTTGGCTGGATTCTTTCTAGAGTCATCAATGATGTGACTAGACTTTGCGAAGTCGTTTCCTTCGGCTTAATCGACTTGGTATGGGGCGGATTTACGATTATAGTTATTTTGATTGCAATGCTGATTTTGAATGTCAAATTGGCTCTTATCGCAATTGTTGCGATTCCCATTATCGTTGCAATTACAAGGTTTTTCCAACAACAATTGCTTGAAACGCAGCGAGAAATTCGTCGCTTAAATTCAGAAATCACAGGCGAATTTACAGAAGGCATTACTGGTGCTAAAACTACAAAAACATTACTTCGAGAAAGAGATAATGAATTAGAGTTTTTCGAAACGGCACATAAAATGAAAGTCAGCTCTTTAAGAGCCAGTTACACCGCCGCCTATTTTTTACCAATCGTGTCGATTATTGGTATTATTGTCGCAGCATTGATTCTGACTATCGGTGGTGAATTTTTTAAGCAAAACATTATTGAAATTGGTGCTTTATATGCCCTATTCACCTATGCCTTACGTCTTTGGGATCCAATTCGCCAGGTTGCGAGTGTTTTCAGAGAAGTGCAATCTGCCCAAGCAGCAGCCGAACGTGTCATCACTTTATTGAATGAACCGGTAGAGATTCTAGACAGTCCAGAAGTCATTCGAGAATATGGAGAAACTGATGGTAGCGGAGAAAGACCATGGCCAACTTTGCATGGAGAAATCAAATTCGAGAATGTTTCATTTTCCTATAATGAAAATGAGCCAATACTCGAAAATTTGAATCTGACAATAAAAGCAGGTGAAACCATTGCTATCGTTGGCGAAACTGGTGCAGGAAAAACAACACTCGTCAATTTGGCTTGTCGTTTCTATGAACCACAAAAAGGACGAATTTTATTAGATGGTATTGATATTCAAAAACTTCCACAAGCTTTTTTGTACCAGAACTTGGGATATGTTTTGCAAACGCCTTATTTATTTAGTGGTAGTATCGCTGATAATATTCGTTATGGAAATCTTTCAGCAAGTCGAGAAGAAATTATTGAAGCAGCAAAATTAGTTCATGCCGATTCATTTATTCGAAAATTAGAACATGGCTACGATACGCCTGCTGGCGAAGGCGGAAATCGTTTATCGACTGGAGAAAAACAATTGATTTCATTTGCTAGAGCCATTATCGCAAATCCTGCAATTTTCGTTTTAGATGAAGCTACTTCTTCTATCGATACAGAAACCGAAAAACAAATTCAATTTGCTATTGAAAAGGTATTAGAAAATCGCACCGCTTTGATAATTGCGCATCGCCTCTCCACCATCAAAAATGCCAATCGCATTTTGGTCATGGAAGATGGTAAAATAATTGAACAAGGGTCTCATCAAGAACTGATTGCATTAAAAGGAAAATATTTTGAACTTTACACAGGGCAATTTACGATTGACGAAAATGTATAGAGAGGAAGTTTGAAGGTAGTATGCAGAGCAAAGACCAATCACAAGCCGGATTAATATTGTTAGCAATCATTGACCAATTGCCGAATTCAACAAGAGAAATGATTCTTGATTGTTCTGTGAATTCTCTTTATCTCGACTATTTTTCAGCGGCAGAAAATCTGGAAACGCTCATCCAGCAGCATTTAGTCCATGATTCACAAAATAAAAAAGAAGTTGAATTAACGGCAAGCGGAAAGCCAGTTAGTCGATTAAATATTACAGCTGATGGTGAATCCGTTTTGGATGCATTGAGACATACTTTACCAAAACAAATGGCGGATTATTTATTGACCTTAAGTCAGACAAAAGCCAAAGAAAAACAATTAATCGCTCATTATCAAATGACTAGCGAGGAAAATTTCATCGTAAAATTATCACAAACTCACAAAGCAATAACAGTTATATCTATCGAACTAAATGTTCCAACAGAAGCAATTGCCAGAACAATTTGTCAAGGCTGGTTGAATAACGCTGAAGTGAAGTACAAAGACATTTTTTCGGTATTAATGAAATAACAAATTCCCCAAAATCCAAAATTTGCAGGTACTCTCGTACTCCCACAAGAATAATAAAAATTATTTCACATTCACTCGGACAATAAAAAGAGACCGCCAAATTTGACAGTCTCTAAACTTTAAATTCTTCATTCAGAATTGAGTGTTTATATTATTCAGCAGGAGAAAAATCTTCTTTGCCTGCACCGCATAATGGGCATACCCAATCTTCAGGGATATCGTCGAAACATGTGCCTGCTTCTACGCCATTGTCTGGATCTCCTTCTGCTGGATCATAAATATAACCACAAATATCACATACATATGAAAGCATAATTATCATTTCCTTCCTTACCTTATTAGCAATTCGCTTGCTTCTTACAGTCAAAATTCTATCATCTCACCTATAAAACTTCAATATCGAAAATGGTATAAATGTTACGATTCTAAATTTGTTAAGTTTTCAGCATTTCCGAAACTTCCCGGACTAAATCTATCTAATCCTCTAGTTCAGGTTCTTCCTCGCTGAACCATTGCAATTCCATATCACCAATTCTGACCCAATCACCATCCACAAGGCCTTCTGCTCTGAGGGCATCTTCTAAACCTTTCCGTTTCATTAAACGTTGGAAATAGAAGAAAGATTCATTATCGGAGAAATTGGTCGAACGAACAACTCGTTCTAACCAATCGCTTTCCACCACATAGAATTCTCCGTCAAAGTAAATATCAAAGGTTTCTTGCGCTTTGAACACATGTTCAGTGTGGTCTTCTTTTGCTGGTTTAAAAATTGTAACCGGTGGCAATTCGGAAATATATTGCGCAGTTTTCGCAATGAGCTTATCAACATTTTGTCTTGTTGCGGCTGAGATAAGGAAAACCTCAAATCCTCTGCTTTCAAGTTCTTCTTTTACTTTTCCAACAACTTCAGAATCCGAAATGTCAATTTTATTAATCACGACCAATCGAACACGATCTAGCAAATCTGCTTGGTATTGTGCTAATTCTTCCTCAATTAATTCAAATTGACTAATCACATCTTCGGCTTCCCCATAAGATGGATCAATCACATGCAAGAACATTCTCGTTCTTTCGATATGGCGCAAGAAATCATGCCCTAATCCAACACCTTCTGATGCGCCTTCAATTAAACCAGGCATATCTGCCATGACAAAAGAAATCGTATCATAATTCACTACCCCTAATTGTGGCATCAAAGTTGTAAACGGATAGTTCGCAATTTTAGGTTTTGCTGCAGTAACCATCGATAGCAAAGTTGATTTACCAACATTTGGCAAACCGACCAAACCAACATCAGCGATGAGTTTTAATTCAAGACGTAAGTTTTTTGTTTCTCCTTTTCCACCTGCTCTGGCAAAACGGGGAGCTTGACGAACTGATGTTTTGAAATGATTGTTTCCAAGACCACCTTGACCACCTTTGGCAACAAGTAGTTCTTGTTTTTCATTTGCTAAATCGGCTAGCAATTCGTCTGTGTCCGCATCATAAACCAAGGTACCTTGCGGAACATCCAAATATAAATCCGCAGCAGATTTTCCATAGCATAATTCACCCATGCCATTTTCACCAGAATCAGCTTTGAATTTGCGAGTGTAGCGATATTTTTGCAAAGTATTGTCACGTGGATTGACTCGCAAAATGACATCTCCACCAGAACCTCCGTCGCCACCATCTGGACCACCATCTGGCACAAATTTTTCACGACGGAATGAAACAGCACCATCTCCGCCATTCCCGGCAATAATCTCAATTGTTACATGATCAAAAAACAAAATATCCTACTTCCTATAAAAAAACCCGACTAAAATGCCGGGTTTTTCAAATTTAAAAATCAAATAAAGTCTTACTTAGAATTATCCAAAAATTATTCTACTGGATAAACACTAACTTTTGTACGAGCGCGACCTAATCTTTCATAACGTACTTGACCATCGATTGTTGCAAATAAAGTATCATCTTTGCCTTTACCTACGTTTGAACCTGGATGGATTTTTGTGCCACGTTGACGATAGATGATATTACCGGCTAAACAATATTGACCATCACCAAGTTTTG
>CAYFSZ010000052.1:0-9853 GCA_964346085.1 uncultured Mageeibacillus sp.
ACGGGGAATGTGGCAATAACCCGTGCACAGGCATACACGGGTTAACAAGCAAAGCGTCAATAACCCGTGCACAGGCATACACGGGTTAACAAGCAAAGCGTCAATAACCCGTGCAACAATCCCAAAAAACCAGAACTGTAACGCAAAAAAAAGACTGTCTTATCCAAGACAGCCTTTTCGATTTAATATACGAGTCTGAAAACTACTCTTCTTCGGTTGATTCACCAGATTCACCAGCTTAGTCAGTTTCACCAGCTTCACCAGCTTCTTCCGCTTCTTTTGCTTTTTGAGCATCTAATTCTTTGAAACGTTCATAATTTGTTTGTAAAGTTTCAATAATGAAATTTGGATCTTGTCCATGCACCATGCAAGCTTGTTCAACAGACTCAAACTGTGAAGCAGGGCAGCCTAAACAATGCATTCCCATGCCCATAAAAACTGGTGCCAAACGAATATCTATTCTCAAAATATCTCCAACTAACATATCTTTTGTAAAAACTTGTTCACTCATATTCTTTCTCCTTTTTTTAGAGGTGATATATATCAATTTGATGACATTCACCTGATTTACTTCAGTTAATCATAGTATATACAATAAAGATAAACTCGACACGTTGCAAATGAAACGCTAATTTGCTAAAAAAGAATAGTATTTCTAAAAGATGAGAAAGTTATTTTATGTGGATTGTTTTTGCTCTCGCAGCATTATTACTATGGAGTGGTTCAGATTTATTTTCTAAAATCGGATGTCAACAAAGCAATGAAAAGAAAGCTGCTTTGAAAATGGTGATGGCTGTTGGTCTCGTCATGGGATTACATGCATGCTATGAGATTTTTATTACAGGGGTAGATTTTTCCTGGCAAGTCATTTGGACTTATTTGCCGGTTTCTATACTTTATATATTGTCCATGGCACTTGGCTACTGGGGTCTCAAATATATTGAATTATCGATTTCTTCCCCAATTTGTAATACCTCAGGTGCTTTAGTCGTTTTGTTTTATCTCTTAAGAGGAGAGAATCCGGGAGCGACAATTCTGATTGGTGTTCTATTCACATTTATCGGCGTGTTAGGATTAGGAATTGCCGAATACACGGAAGATGAAACGTCCCGTATTGAAAGACAAAAATCAGCCAACATGAAATATGTCAAAAGTTTTTTGGCCATCTTATTGCCGATTTTGTATAGCTTAATCGATGCACTCGGAACTTATGCAGATAGCCTCGTTTTTGAAAGAACAAACCTCGATGAAGCCCAAGCAAATGTAGCTTATGAATTAACTTTCTTTGCGGTCGGACTTGTTGCTTTTATCTATTTATTATCCAAAAAAGAATTCTCAGTGACAAAAACCGATGGTTCAAAATTAATTGCGGCGTCCTTCGAAACAGCAGGGCAATTCGCTTATATTTATGCGATTGCAGCGAATGCGATTTCTGCAGCACCTATCATTTCTTGTTATTGTGTTTTGACTGTTTTGTGGAGCCGTATTTTCCTCAAAGAAAAATTATCATGGAAGCATTATTTGTCGATAGTATTAGCTTTTGTGGGAATTATCATTTTGGCGATTTATGATGCCTGATTGTAAATGAAAAATGAAAATTGAACTTAAGAACATAAATAAATCATTTGACAAAAAACATATTCTGCATGACGTCACTTTTACCGTAGAGTCTGGTCGTGCGATGGGTTTTCTGGGTAGAAATGGATCAGGAAAAACAACCTCAATTCGTTGTTTGATGGATATTTTTAAGCCGGATAGTGGTGAAATTCTATTAGATGGAAAAGCGTTTTGTCCGAGTGAGCATAAAATTGGCTATCTACCTGAAGAACGCGGCATGTATGCTAAATCCAAAATTATTGATCAGCTCGTGTACTTTGGACAATTAAAAGGGGCATCCAAAAAAGATAGCAAAAAATCTGCTGAGTATTGGCTAGAGCGTTTTGAATTATCTGAACATGCAAAATCAAATCTCGAAATTTTGTCAAAAGGGAATCAGCAAAAGATTCAAATCATACAAGCATTTTTAAATAATCCTGACATGATTATTTTGGATGAACCGTTCAGTGGTTTAGATCCAGTCAATGCAGAACTTTTCAAAGAGACTATTCGTGAGCACATTCGAGAAGGGAAATTAGTTATTTTTTCTTCACATCAAATGAGCTATGTTGAGGAATTTTGTGATGATATTACGCTGATTAATCAAGGGAGAATTTTAATCAATGACGCTTTGGAAGCGACCAAACGCAAAATGGGTTCAGGTAAAATACGTTTGAGGTTAACAAATAGAAGCAGTGAAGAAACGAAAGAGCTATTAATGGGAGCGAAAATGCTCGAAGATAAGAATATTGAAGAAGATAAAGTGTCTTTGATTTTAACTCTGCCTGAAGCACAGCAATTTCAATTTTTGCAATATCTTTTGGAACAGCAAGAAGGAATTGAAATGTTCTCATCTTATCAACCAACTTTAACGGATATTTTTGTGAAGTTGGTGAAGGAGTCTGATCAAAAACTGAGTTCTATCGATGAACAGGAAGGAGGATTATCATCATGAGAAACATAGGTATTGTTTTTGGCTTTGAGCTCAAGTCTATCATGCAAAAAAAATCCTTCCTCATCACAACTATTCTTCTAAGTTTCGCAATCTTTGCGGCGATTCTCATCCCGACTTTTGTGTCGAATAGAGATGCAGATGAGAGCGAAGGATCATCTAGCATGTCTCAAAATACGGACGAATCAGTAAATGAAGACACAACGCCAGGGCTGGATGAACGCGTGGGGTTAATGATTGAAGATTCGCTATTACAAGAAATCTCAACATATACGGATGCATTCGTGGAAACTAGACGATTTGATACCGAAGATGAAATGACAAAGGCACTACAACAAGAAGAAATTGAATATGGTTTAGAAATTTCCTCCCTGAAAGATTTTATGATTTTCACGGATGGTCAAAATACGGAAATGTTGTATTCGATTATTGAGCAGAATCTTGTGTTCGCTAACCGTATCAAAAATCTCGAAGATGCTGGTCTTTCTGGGCTACAAATCAATCAGAAATATGAAACGATTTATAATGATGAAATCAGCGGACAAACCAAAGATATCAGTGTGAGAGAAAATGGGAACATCATGTTTGGCACTGCGTACACGATCTTTATGTACATGATCATTCTTCTATATGGGTCAACCGTGTCATCATCTGTCACACGCGAAAAAGATAATCGCACGATGGAAGTTCTAATTGCAAATACCAAATCTGATTATTTGATAATAGGAAAAACGCTAGCAGCTGGTCTTGCTGGTTTACTCCAGATTTTGATTCTGATTATTTCTCTATTTAGCGCTTTGAAAATAGCAGATATACCGCTCTCGGAATTATCAAATATTATCGCTTTAGATATTGATTCACTCACAATCCTAGTCGTTATCTTCTTTGGTATTACGGGTTATATCTTCTATCTTTTCATTTATGCGGCTTTGGGAGCGATGGTTTCAAAAATGGAAGATGTCAATTATGCGGTGATGCCAGTCACGTTTATGTTTATTGCAGCGTATCTGATTACATTCATGGGAATTACGGTACCAAATAATTTCATTTTCCGTATCGGATCATTTATTCCTTTTACGTCTGTACTAGCAATGCCGGTACGATATTTGATTTATCATGTACCTGTCTCGGAATTAGCAATTAGTGCTCTCATTATGCTTTTGAGTATCGCAGTCTTTTCTTATCTTGCGATTCGAATTTATCGTTTAGGATCACTTAATTATGGAAATCGAATGAAATTCTTCAAAACTTTAAGATTAATTTTTAAGGGAGAAGGGAAATAGGTTAATACATTGAAGAGAAGACTAACGGTCTTCTCTTTTTTTCTCTTTGCTATATGGAGGAAGAATTTGATTCACAGTCAAAGCGACTAGAATACCGACAGTAGTATCAATAAACCTTATGGCAGCTAATCCTAATGCGGACCTCATAACTGTTGCTTCAATCAACGCAGTCCATAAGAAAATAATCGCGGCCAAAGCAGTCGCTTCTGGTACTTTGACAACAATGGTCAGCCAAATGGTTAAAAACAAGAATAAAACAGCCAATGCATAGTATCCGACGGAACGAACTGGAATATCAAAATAAAAACGAGCTTGCAATGGAATTAAACCGAGTAAAGCACCGATGGCTGTTGCATACAGACGATTAAGTCCAGCAAGCCAAGAATTTTGCAAGTTTGATTTGATCGCAATAATAGCAGCAAAGCAGGCATGGAAAGCATGTCCTTCAGTATCGTTTCTTAACAGAGAAAATAGTAAACATAGAAAAACAGCTAAGCAGGTTTTGATAATCCTCCAGCCTGGTTTTTGCAAATGAAGAAATTCCTTTTGTGGTTCGTTTTTGTTTTCTTTTGTTTGATTACTCATAGTACCTCTACAATCTTCGATATATTATAAGGATAGCAGATTGAAAATAAAGTTTTTCGGATTCCTTGTAACAAATTGCACTTAAAATTCGCTTTCATCTTTTATTACAGTCATTTCTTTTTTGTTCATATTTGCATGTAGAAGCAAGAATAGGCTTATGCTACACTTGTTTAGGAAATTATATTAAAGGAGAAAACATTGATACAATTTTTTCGTAGCCTCTGGGGGTACATATTATTTGGAATAGCAAAATTCATTGATGTTCTATTTGGTGGCATCAATAAGGGATTATCTTTCCTTGTTGAAAGAACAAGAAAAATTCGTAAATTAATTTTCCCTTTCTTAGGCTGTTCTTTAGCGATTATCTTTTTAACACCTTTAGGAATTCTATTACTAACGAACCCGTGGGTCCTAATCCCTCTTTTGATTCTTTTTGGTTTCCCGTTGCTCGGATCAGGATTTGTTTCTTTCCTCGATTATTGGAAATACGTTCTATGCGAATATCTTTATGATAAATCGAGCGATTTACGCAAAGGCACAAAAAAAGGACAAGCTTTTCAACAATATAAAGATAATTATCGACATAAAAAAGAAGCTGAAGCGGAAGCTGAACGTCGCCGTAGGTTTGCGGAAGAAGAAGCTGCTCGTGAAAGACGCCGGCAAGAACAGCAACAATATTGGGAGCAAATTTTCAAGGAATTCTTTGGAGGATTTGCCGGTGGTACTTATACAAATTTTGGTGGGCAAGGGCAGAGCGGTGCTGGATATAATCCCGCATTTGATTTTCGTAAAAAGTACGAAGAAAGTTGCCATGCACTAGAGATTCCATTTGATACTGATGAATATAAAGTAAAACTAGCCTATCGCAAAATGGCAAAAAAATACCATCCAGATATTAATAAAGCACCTGATGCCAAAGAAAAATTCCAAGCCGTCAATGCAGCTTATGAGTTTTTATCTAAAGAAAACATCGAACGCTATCAGAAATTAAAAAATTTATAAGCAAGATTTTGTGATTACTGGAAAAAATAAAAACTGCCTCGTTTGGAGGCAGTTTTAGTTTTTTTGTTGATATTTATGTTTGAGATGAGATTAGATTGTTGTCCAACCACCGTCAACAGTCATGATTTGACCAGTGACATAAGAAGATTCTCTTGCTGCAAAGAACAATAATGTTGAATCAAGTTCGCCTTCTTTACCAACACGTTCCATCGGGCAATATGTTTTGACGACTTGTTGGAAATAGTCTGTATTGATTAAGCCCTCTGTCATTTCACTTTCAAAATAAGCTGGTCCAATTGTATTAACAGTGATACCTTCTTTTGCCCATTCTGCGGCTAAAGCTTTTGTCATCATGCGAACTGCGCCTTTGGTTGTTGCATAAGCATTCAAAGCACCGTTCTTCATGACGATTGATGAATGGACAGAACCTAAGTTGATGATTCTACCATATTTATGCTTGAGCATGACTTTTCCAACTTCTCTTGCAACATAGAAAACACTATTGATGTTAATATCCATCATTTGTTTCCATAAATCGTCTTCCATTTCTACGGTAGGTGCCATTTTACCAAGACCTGCATTGTTGACGAGAATATCAATTTTGCCGAAATCAGCTTCAACTTTCTCAACCATTTCTTTAACAGCTTTTGAGTCAGTAACATCACATGTGTAATATTCAACTTTGACACCAAAATTCTCAATCTCTTTTTTGACTTCTTTTAGTTTTTCTTCTCTTCTAGCGACAAGTGCGATGTTTGCTCCTTGATTTGCTAAAGCTTTGGCAAATTGAACACCTAAACCTGATGATCCACCTGTGACTAATGCAACGTCGCCTTCTAAATTAAAGTACTTTTTCTTATCCATCATGACCTCTTTCTTTGTTTTGAGCTAATGTTCTTATATATACCCTAACATAGCGACTCGTTGCCTGACCAATATTCTTGGGAGCCGTAACAAATGACCCAAGAGGGACGGAAGCGAGGTTTTTTTGCTGTTAAGCCGTACTCCGCGATTTGTAGTTAAGAACTGGTTAGTGACGGAAATATGCAGAGTTCATGAAAAAACCGTCCCTCGAAAATCGTAGTTAAGCACTGATTAGGGACGGAAATATGCAGGGGTCATGAAAAAGCCGTCCCCTCGAAAATTGCAGTCAAGGGACGGAAACCAAGGGTTCAAACTCATAAGCCGTACTTTGCGATGTAGCAAAAAGTTACATCGATGGACGGAAATTTGGGGTTGGCGGTTCTAAGCCGTACTTTGCGATGTAGCAAAAAGCTACATCGATGGACGGAAATTCCCGGCGTACTGCGCTAAGCCGTACTTCACGATGTAGCAAATTGCTACCTAGCTATCTTTATAGAATTTCTTGCTTTCAAATGTGAAATATAGTATTCTTTTTAGGCACAAAAGAATATGGGCGGTTAGCTCAGCCGGTTAGAGTGCTTGCGTGACATGCAAGAGGTCGTTGGTTCGATTCCAATACCGCCCACCATCAACGAGAAGAAGCCCTAAATAAAGGGCTTTTTTCTTTTATCCGTGGCAAAACGACAACAAAAAACAGGATAGAAGAGATAAAAGAATAGTAGTATTATTAACTGTTTTAACAATGGCTTTTTCAATTGTTTCATGCGGTGGAACTCAACAAGAAACAACTGAAGAAGCAACTGAAATGACAGAAGCGGGAACAGAAGCAGAAGCAGAAACGGAAACAGCGGAAGCTAGCATAGACGAAGAATATGTTGAAGACGACTATGATGAGTACGAAGATGAGTACGAGGAAGACTACGAGTACGTAGATGAATACGTAGATGAAGATGCGGAAGCTCGAATCGAAAAATTTCGTAATCATGAAGGTTTTGTATTAAATTTTGTTCGCAATCTTGAGGATCAACCAATGCCGGAAACATTTGTCTGGAATGCAATTTGGACGGTTCCGTTCGAAAAATCCTACGAAATGCCTGCCGATTTTCAATGGGAAGACACGAAAGATAAGGGATTTCAATATATTATTAGATATAAAGTCGGAGAAGATGATGAAATATTGCGCATTGATTCGTATGATGAATTCATGGATGATGACCTCGAAGTGCCTCTAGAGGATATCATCACTCTTTCAATATTTGATACTGAAATTTATAATAGTGTTGTGCATTTTCATAAATCAGAGACCGCAGCAATTTATGGAGAAGAATTGACCTATCAAGATCTTTTCAAATCTTATAATCTTTGGTTTTATGTGTCGACATTTGCAGATACAATTAATGAGTATGAGACTCCTTTTCATACCGAAGACGATGAATATGGGAATAACATCATTTACGATGCATATTTTTCTGCTTTAGAAAGATTGGGAAAACCTGATAAATTATATATGGCAGAGATAACTGAGTATAGAACAGAGCAAATGTTAGCGATGGTTTATGAACTTGGTGATAGATATCTCGTTTTCTTCTCAGAAGAACTTATTGACGACGACTTGAATTCCACCGATTTGTATCAATTTGAATTTGGCCATATTTTTACAAAAGACTTGTTCGAGGATACAGTTCAACATTTTGAATATAAAGAAATACCATTAGATTAAAGTGAAAAAATCACCCAGACTAAAATAAATAAAACCCTTCTTGCTCAAATGCAGGAAGGGTTCTTTTTTATACATTCATGCATAAAAATTTGTCAAAAGAGCGAACTTCATGTAATCTATTAAAATATACAGAAATTGCATAAAGTCGATCAAAGTGGATTTTAAGATTGTGAGGAGCCAATGACACTGGAAGAAAATCAAAAACAAATGGCAACATCAACCAAAGGAATCGATGTAAGAAGCGAAATAGAGTCTTTGGAAAAAGTTTTATTACATCGTCCCGGAACTGAGTTGGAGCATTTATATCCATCTTCTTTGCAGGATCTTTTGTTTGACGACATTCCATATCTGGAAAGAGCCCAAGAAGAACATGATTTTTTTGCAGATATTTTACGCAAAGAGAATGTTGAAGTTGTTTATTTAGAAGATTTAATGACAGAAATTTTGGATGAGAATCCAAATTTGAAAATGCAATTTATAAAAGATTTTTTGAAATCTTCTGGGATTCGCTCGCAACAAGCAAAAGACTTAATTGCTGAAACACTCAATCAAGAAAAGTCCAATAAGGATTTAATTCTAAAAACAATGACTGGTTTAATGCACGAGGAAGTAGAAGGCATTAGCCCGAAAAATCTTGCGCAAGTCGTGGGAAGAGAAACACAAGTTTTCCTGCTCGAACCAATTCCAAATTTATACTTCACAAGAGATGCTTTTTCCAGTATTGGCAAGGGCGCAAGTATACATCACATGTTCTCAAGAACGCGTAGACGCGAAAGCATTTATTCGAACTATTTATTCGCGTATCATCCAGATTTTAAGGGAACGCCTTTATATTACACGCCAGAAATGCCACCGAGCATTGAAGGTGGAGATATTATTGTGCTGAATGATCATGTATTGGCAGTTGGCCTGTCGCAAAGAACAGGGCCTGGAGCTCTAGAAACATTAGCAGAGAATATTTTAGGCGATTCAGATTCTGGATTTGATACGATTTTAGCGTTGAAAATCCCTTCTAGACGGGCTTTTATGCATCTAGATACAGTTTTCACTCAACTTGATTATGATAAATTTATTGTTCATCCTGGGATTTTAGAAAGTCTTGAGATTTTTAAGTTGACTTTGAAAGACGTCGAAATAGATAGCAATGGCCAAAAACAAGTTAGTTTGAACATCACACAAGAAAAAGGTTCGATTGAAAGTATTTTCACAAAATATCTTGAACTCGAAAAAATTCATTTTTATCATTGTGGAGGCAATAGCCGCATTGCAGCAGAGAGAGAACAATGGAATGATGGGTCGAACACTTTATGTGTTAGCCCTGGAAAAATTATTGTTTATGATCGTAATACAGTCACAAATCGAATTCTGGAAGAAGCGGGTATCACTTGCTTAAAAATGCCTAGCTCTGAACTGTCCAGAGGACGAGGTGGACCACGCTGCATGAGCATGCCTTTGCGAAGAAAATCAAAATAACAAAAAATAGATCTCCGAATGTATTTTCTGTAAAATTATTTCTATCATGAATCTATCAAAAATGATATATTAATTGAGTAATTATATCATGAGGAGACAGAATATGTTTTGTTTTAATTGTGGTGCGAAAATTGAGGAAGGCAGTCTAGTATGCCCTCACTGTCATACAAATTTAATAGAGTCCGAAACGGAATTTGTAGAGGAGAGTTATTCTCAAGAAGAAAAAGTGATGGATACTCAATTGCAAGAAAATGAGTCTGAAGAAATGAGTGGAACAGATTTTGAAGTCCAAGAGCATTTGGAGAATCAATCTCAATACACGGCGAGCCATGAACAAAATCAATCTGAGTTCCAACCAGAAAATCAACCAGGATTCCA
>CAYFSZ010000053.1:0-9767 GCA_964346085.1 uncultured Mageeibacillus sp.
GCTCAATTGTCACCACGCGATGGATTGCGACTATAAAATACATGTCTCTGAACAACAAAAAACCCTTGAAACACTGATGTATCAAGGGTTTTCGATTGGAGCTTGATGTGAGACTCGAACTCACGACCTGCTGATTACAAATCAGCTGCTCTACCAACTGAGCTAATCAAGCGTTTTTTAATGCTTAGTGATAATAACAAAAACATCGTTACTCTGTCAAATGTTTTTTCAAAAATTTTTGGCAGAGATTTCAAGCGATTAAAACTCCAAAATTTCACCATTTAAAATGTCGACTGGACCTTGTTCAATAAAGAACTTTCCATCGTTCTCACCAATCACCGTGACCGAACAATTATTAGGAGCATGATAATGATTTTTGTAATCAATGTCTCCTAATTGGATTTGAGTCATAAGGGAACGAATGAATGCACCATGTGTAAATGCGAGTATCGTTTCATTAGGATGCAAACTCTTCATTTTGTCTAAAAAATCTTGTGTACGTTGTAATATTTGCGGGAAGGACTCTCCTCCAGCTGGTGGAATGTATTTCTCTTTATCATGAAAATAATTGTAGAAAGGATGGTCTTTTGGAAAAGCATTCCGATCTGCAAAACTCTCACCTTCACAAATCCCAAAAGCCATCTCTAGCAGCAACTTTTCTTCGTGTACGTGAACTGAATCTCCACAAATCATACGGGCCATTTCAGAACAACGTGACAGTGGACTTGAATACACAACATCGTAAGGTAAATCTTTGATTGCTTCTTTTAATTGTAGAACTTGTTCTTTTCCTTCATCACTTAATGGAATATTGACTTGCCCTTGAAAGCGCATCAATTTATTCCATTCTGTTAAACCATGTCTAAATAAATATATTCTCATTAAGATTCACTTTCTTTTGTATCATTACCTAGCGCGCTTTTATCTTTATAAACCAATTTACCTTCATCGTCATCTTCAGAATTTTGTAACTCCCAGTGAAGTACAAATGTAATGATAATACGAATTACTAAGATTGCCGCGATTTGAACCAAATCAATCCATCCACTAAAGTGAATTGTGGAGATAGCTTCAGCGGCTAAGAAAAATTCCAATGCAAGCGCAATAGCTGTCAACAAGTCCAATTTGACTTGTTTTGCATTAAAGTCAAAACGATATTTGATAAAATCGATAATGGCTTTGATTACGCCAAACACAATGATGGATAAACCAATTAATTCAATGCCATTTTTAATGTAAGGTAATAAAAATATGATTAATGCTTTTAATTCCATAATTTCTTTCCTGTGAGCTCAATCCAAAACGTCTATAATAAGCACTTACTTATTAACTAATAAGTCCTGATATTCATCGCTTTTATGCAGTTGATAGTCAATATAACTGCAACTGCCAATCACTTTTAATTCGTTATCACGAGCATATTCAACCATTGCTAAAAACAATTTTTTCGCAATGCCTTGTCCTTCATGTGATGGACGAACATAGGTATGATTCGCATTTATGGTCTCGTCATCGACTTCAACATATGTCAATTCTGCTATTCTCTCACCGTTCTCTTCGATAAAAAACATTTGATTTTGATGTTGAATATTCATCTAATCTCCTCATTCATAAAAAACTATTAAAATTCTAACAATTATACCCCCGTTATGGCAAGGACAACAAATGCCAAGAGGCTAATCAATGTTGAAATCGACAGGACTGACGCAATTGTACTTTGCTCCACTTCATCGTTAGCGAAAATGGGCAGAACAAATGGTGAAGGCATTAGAAACATGATAATGAATGCTCTTTTCAAACTTTGATCCATGTCAAAAATCAAATTACTTAAGCCTAAAATGACAAACAAAATCCCAAGCAGCAAAAATAGTCTTAGGAACGCATATTTGAACGCTCTTCCCCAATAAATTTTGCCACTTGATAAATCATAACCGATAGAAAATAAAATCAAAGCACTTGTTGGTGCAGCGATAAAACCAAAAGTTGTGTCGAAAACGCTGACAATATTCGCGTCAATCATCGACTGATGAAGACCAGACACACCAATTATCAGACCTGCAATAATCCCTAAGATAATGGGCGATGTAAAAATTTCTCTTTTGATATTGATTCGCTTTTCAGACGCAAAAGATCTGGAAATTTGTATTTTATAGAATGTAAAAACAAATAATACTTGCCCTAAATCAACTGTTGCAAAAGCACTAACATCCGAACCATATAGAATACTATATAGTGTATATCCAAGCATTCCTGCTTCAAATCCACTCAATATATACGGTAAATAAGGTGTTGTATTAGAGAAAAAACGATTAATCAATTTCCCAATGTACCAGGTCAAAAAACAAACAAGTAAGACTAATCCAGCCACAATCACAGTTTGAATGCTATATTTTCCTGTCGCAAATGCAACAAAAACAACCGCTGTTAACGACACATTTACCGCAAATTTCTTGATTGATGCAATTTCTTGTTTAGAAAAAAACTCTCTTTTTCCACAGAAAAAACCGACAGCAATGACAAGCACAACCGGCAAAATCATTTCTAAAATTTTTATTGTCTCCATAACGCTCTCCATTCGAGATGATAGTTATTATAAGAACAAGTATATCGCCTACCTTTGAAGTTGGTCTAGGACAACTTTTTTGACACTAAAAATGTGAATTTGCCAAGTATTCTTATATCCCTCATAATAGGCAAATATTATTAGATTACGAGGAGATAACATGGATCAGATATTGAATTTTGATGGAAAATTTTTGGTTTGGATACAGGATGCGTTACAGAATCCGATCCTCGATAAATTTTTCATCTCCATTACGCATATGGGAGATTTAGGAATCGTATGGATTGCCCTTGGGATTATTTTATTATGCTTCAAACGTACTAGAAAAACTGGCTTGATTTTGTGTTTATCTTTGCTGACAACTCATATTTTGAACACTTTGGTTATCAAGAACATCATTATGCGACCAAGACCCTATGAAACATTACAAAATGTGGTAAATTTGATTGGTCCACAAAGCCAATCCTCATTCCCTTCTGGACATGCCTCAAGCTCCTTCGCTGCCGCAACTGTTCCTTTTTTACGTGAACGAGGATTGCTAAAATGGTTGCCAATTTTCTTGGCTGCCTTGATTGCTTTTTCAAGAGTTTATGTTGGTGTGCATTATCCCATCGATGTTATCACAGGATCACTCATCGGAATATTAATTGCAGGCTTCATGTGTTTTGTCTTTAAGAAAAAAAGATTTCGTCGCTAAATCGAGAGCATTCTTTAATCAAGAAGTATGCTCATACTAGTCCCATCGCGTATTCCACTGCAATGGCTACAATGACAACAAGAGCGGAAATAATAAAGCCGTGAATCATTGGCGCAATACCTGATTTTTTCATATCGCGATAACTTGTGTTTAAACCAATCGCAGCAAGAGCTGTAATCATTAGAAATTTGCTACTTTCTTTGAGAAAAGCGGATATCGCTGTTGGGATGAAACCAGTACTATTTAGTCCTGTCATTACAAGAAATAAAACAATAAACCACGGGAAAATCGATCGTACGGAAATTGATTTTTGGGCGTTCTCAGTTGCTTGATCACCTGATTCCTTTTTCTTTAAGCGGGCAGCAATCAAAGCAAAAATGATGACGGTTGGAATAATAGAAAGCGTACGTGTTAATTTAACCATTGTGGCAAAGTCGCCTGCTGCTTCAGAATAGGCATATCCTGCAGCAACGACACTTGCTGTATCATTCACCGCAGTACCTGCCCAAAGTCCATAGGCCATATCGGATAAATTTAGCCAATGTCCCATAAAAGGAAATAGGACAATCATAATCATATCAAAAAGAAATGTTGCAGAAATTGCATAAGCCACATCTGTATCATCAGCATCGATAGTAGGTGCAATCGCAGCAATCGCTGATCCACCACAGATGCCCGTTCCTGCAGAAATCAGATTCGATAATTTCCAATTCAAGCCCAATGCTTTTCCGATAAAATAGCCTCCACCAAAACAAGTAAGCAGAGTGAAAATCATCACCATTAAGGACATTTTTCCTACGGATAAAACAATATTAATATTTAATGATGCCCCCAATAAAATGATGGCGAATTTCAGAATCTTTTTCGAGGTGACTTTCAAACCGGGAGTAAATGTCGCAGTTGGTTTCCAAAAATGATGAATCAACATCCCAATAAATAGCGCAATGACTGATGCGCTAATCAGATGGATAGGTAAAAGACTTTCTAAAAACTTCGCAATCAGAGCAATCACGACAGCGAATATAAAGCCCGGAATAAATGAAATGATTTGTTTTAATAGTTTCATAAATTGCACCTCAAACCTTCAATGTCTTGATTTTAGCATGGTGCAATCTGAATGTATAATTTGTTCTCTCTATAATACTTTTTTGAAAAAAGTAATCAATCGTTGGCTATGTGGATTTTCGAATAATTCCAATGATGGTCTATCTTCTTCAATCTTACCTTCATTCAGAAAAATTGTTCGATTACTGATTTCTTTTGCAAAAGACATTTCATGGGTGACGACAATCATGGTCATTCCGTTTTGAGCAAGATCTTTCATAACGTCCAAAACTTCCCCTATCATCTCTGGATCCAAAGCACTTGTCGGCTCATCAAAGAGCATGATTTCAGGATTCATCATCAAAGAACGAACAATCGCAATTCTTTGTTTTTGCCCACCTGATAAATGATGAGGGAAAGCATCTCCTCTATCAGCAAGCCCAACTTTTTGCAATAATGTCATTGCTTGTTGTCTTGCATTTTTTTCGGACATGTTTTTGATTTTCATAGGAGCAATCATCAGATTATCCAATACATTCATATTGTTGAATAAATTAAATTGTTGAAACACCATGCCCATTTTTTGGCGGTGCACATTGATGTCTTGTTTTTTATCCGTAATATCAATACCGTCGAAATAAATATGTCCAGAGTCTGGTACTTCCAGCAGATTTAAGCAACGTAAAAATGTACTCTTCCCACTTCCTGAAGGTCCGATAATGGACACCACTTCTCCTTTATGGAAAGTTGTGGATATTCCATTGAGAACAGGCAATTTTTCGTAGCTTTTTTTAAGATTATCAACACGTAACATTGGTGCATATTGAGATGAAAAATTAACGGTGTTCATGGTTCATTTTCCTTTCTACAAAGGCTATCAAACGGCTGCAGCTAAAGGTAATCGTGAAGTAAATAATCGCTGCGATGGCAAGCGCTTCTAACGTTCTGTAAGAAACGGCAATCACATCATTTGTACGGAACATTAAATCGGCTATACCAATCACCGAAACAATGGATGATTCCTTAATAATTGTGACGAACTCATTTCCCAGAGCAGGAAGTATATTTTTGACAGCTTGTGGTAAAACAACTAACTTCATCGCCTCGCCTTGGCTAAAACCTATACTTCTCGCCGCTTCCATTTGTCCTTTATCGACAGCTTGAATTCCTGATCTAATTATTTCTGCCACATATGCGCAACTGTTTAAACTCATCGCCACAATACCAGCTGCATAACGCTGAAAATCCGGGATAAAACTAATTTCTGGAAATGTAATACCAATCATAGGCAGTCCATAAAAAATGAACATTAATTGCACCATCAGAGGAGTTCCACGAAAGACTTCAATATAAACTTGAGAGAAAACACGTAACGGAGCAATATTGGACATTCTCATCAATGCAAATAATGTCCCTAGAATTGCACCAAAAAGTACAGACATGGCAGCAATGATAATCGTTGCGCCTATCCCCTCTAAAAAGAAACCATAATATTTTCCAAATAATTCAATCATAAATAAGTTGTTCTATCCCTTTTACTAAAACAAGGTTGTTGAACTCAATAATGTGTTCAACAACCCTTTTGATTTTTAAATAATTATTGGCCTAATTCATCTGCCAATTGTACTGCTTCATCAAATGCTTTTTGATAAGAGCCATCTTCTGTCACTTTAGCAATGATTTCGTTCACTACTTCGAGGAGTTCCGCATTGCCCTTCGCTGCAACAACAGCTTTTCCTACATTTGCTTCTTCTTCTGTGAAAGTGAAATCTGCAACACCTAATCCTCCATTACTGGTTTTGATTAAAGAATCACCAACAGCTTTATCAACAACAAATCCTGCGATATTTCCATTCTCAACTTCAAGAGCTAATGCTGGATACTTTTCGAGTTCAAAAAGTTCACTATCAGGTAATATTGATTTTACTAATTCTGATTGAATGGTTCCTTTTTGCGCTCCAACTTTCTTTCCAGCCAATGATTCTTTTGTAGAAAAATTGCTTTCTTCTCCAGCTTTAACAACTAATAATTGATCACTTTTTTCATATAAATCTGAGAAATCAATGACTTTTGCTCTTTCTGCATCTTTGGTGAATGCTGCAATTCCTAAATCAACTTGATCAGCCTGTACCGCAGGAATGATACCCGCAAAAGACATATCCACGATTTCTAAATCAACATCTAATGCATCCGCAATTTGTTGAGCTAACCAAATATCTGCACCAACAAAATTTGCATCTAAGTCTTTAAATTCATAAGGTGCGTATTGGGCTTCAGTACCAACCAAAAGTTTTCCACGTTCTTTAATTTTTTCAACTGATCCTTCGCTAGCAGATTTTTTCCCACATGCTGTTATTGAAAAAATCATCATAACCGTTAAGATAACACAGATTATTTTCTTTGATTTTGTTGACATTCTACTTACCTCTTTTTCATTTATGTATTTTAATTTATGTTCTTGAATGATTATGCATAACCGGAAAAAGAATACAACCCTAAAACTTTAATCTTCTCATTCTGCCCATAGCTTTTGTTAATATGTCGACATCAACTGTGCAAGCTATACGAAAATGATCTTCTCCAGAACTACCAAAAAGGTGCCCGGGGCTCACAAGGATGTGCGCTTTTTCGAATAAATATTCACAAAACTGCTTTGAATTCATTCCTGTTTTTTTGATACTTGGAAAAGCGTAGAATGTGCCTTCTGAATCAATATGATCAATAAAGGGAATAGTTTTTAATTCTCGATTAATCAATTCTATACGTTTTTGATAGTTGGAGATATACTTCTCGCGCATTTCTTTTCTTAATCGAATAGCTTCGATTGCAGCTCTTTGAGAAATTGCGGGACTTGTGTAAATCATTGCTCCATTGATTTGATTAATCACTTGCAAAATTTCTGGAGCTCCGATGATGCAACCTATCCTCCACCCAGTCATCATATAGTTTTTCGAAAAACTATTAAGTGTTATTGTATATTCTTTTGCTCCTTCAATACTGATAACTGGAGTAAACTCTCCTTTATAAACATAATCGGTATAAATTTCATCAGAAATGATTAATAATTGATTTTCTTGTGCGATTTGTATTAATGATTGAATTTCTTCTTTAGAGAATACTTTTCCTGTTGGATTACAAGGATTATTAAAGATAATCGCCTTCGTTTTATCAGTAATTTTTTTCTGAATTTGTTCGGCGTTTATCTGATAGTAATTGTTTGCGTCTAGCGCGACTTCTACTGCTACACCTCCGGCTAATTCCACTTGATCTTTGTATGGTGGAAAATACGGAGAAAGAAGAATTACCTCTTCTCCTGGATTTAGAATTGAAAATAAGGTTAGAGACATACCAAGGCAGCTGGAAGCAGAAATTAGAATCTCTTCTTTGGCAAGTGGAATTTGATAATCTTCATTCCATTGTCGTTGAATTGCTGTAATTAGTTCTGGATCACCCTTAGGAGAGCCATAATGCGTATATCCTTTTTTTGCATCATCGAAGGCTTTTTGAATAATTCGTTGATCCGTTACAAAATCAGTATCTCCTATGCTTAAATCGATGATGTCATCAAAACGATTTAAAGCATCTGCATCCATACTCAGTCCTGCTGACATCATTTGGAATTTTTTTGCGATGAATTGTTTGGAGATTGATTGATTCATGAGATTGCCTTCTTTCCGTATTGAATTAACTATATATTTATACATTATATTGAATTTAAAAACAATAGTTTTGTGATGTTCGCCGGTAGTTTATTGAAAAGCTGGAATAATTGAGTTGACATGTAGCAATTTGCTACATGTCGAAGTACGGCTTAAAGTGATAATCCATTCATTTCCGTCCATTGATGTAGCTTTTTGCTACATGAAAAAGTACGGCTACACGCTTTCGTCCTTGGATTTCCGTCCCTATATGTAGCAATTTGCTACATCGCGAAGTACGGCTTAACGCCTAGCTCTGGCAGTTTCCGTCCATAGCCACGATTCGCGAAGGGACGGTTAACGGCCTAACTCTAGCAGTTTCCGTACTTATACGTAGCTCGTTGCTACATTCTGAGGGACGGCTTATCACTATTATTCTCTTACTTCCGTCCTCGCAGTTTTTTTCTCAGATATTATTGCCTAAATGAAAGCACGAAATACAAAAAGTCGAAACATGAAGTTCCGACTTTTATTATGAGGATGATTCATTAATGAGTTTTCTGAAGATCCAACTAAACAATTACTGATTTAATTTCAATGTATGAATCTAATGCTCTAGCATTTCCTTCGCGTCCGATACCGGATTGTTTAAATCCTCCGAATGGAGAGTTCGTACTATTACCTGTGTCATTGATATACACTTCACCAGCTAATAGTCTTCTAGCTATTTCGCGAGCTTTTTTCTCATCACCATACACATGTGAAGATAAACCATATTTCACTTCATTCGCTAATCTAACTGCTTCTTCAATATCGTCATAGAAAATAATCGATAGAACAGGTCCGAAAATCTCCTCTTGTGCAATTTCTGAATCATTATCCACATCTGTAAATAATACTGGTCCAATATAAAATCCTTCGTCAGAATATGGCTCTTGTTCATATAATAATGTAGCAGTTTCTTTTCCTTTTTTAATAAAACCTGTTACCTTTTCAAATTGTTGTTCAGACTGTAAAGGA
Organism: uncultured Mageeibacillus sp.; assembly: GCA_964346085.1. Classification (GTDB taxonomy): domain Bacteria; phylum Bacillota; class Clostridia; order Saccharofermentanales; family DTU023; genus UBA5436. The sequence continues at coordinate 8,963 of CAYFSZ010000053.1, forward strand.
CCTGCGTCAACGCTGTCGTCTTTTGGATCTCCAAATTTGTATTCTTTTGCTTTCGCTACAAAGGCATCTTCAATTTCTTTCTTCTTGGAACGTGGAGCAAGAACTCTAGAAGCAGCTGAACAAGTTTGTCCAACATTTAAGAATAAAGTATTAAGTACTTTTTCGGCAGCCATATCAAAGTCTGCATCTTCAAGAATAATCGCAGGAGATTTTCCTCCAAGTTCTAGGGTGACACGTTTCACTGAATCCATTGCTAATTTTGCTAATTCTTTTCCACCTTTAGTCGATCCTGTGAATGAAACTTTATTGACTTTAGGATGCGTTGCGAGTATATCCCCAACTTCTGACCCTTTACCAGGAACTAATTGTAAAACACCTGCCGGCAATCCAATCGCCTCAGCCGCACATGCAAAATAGTAAGCAGCAAGTGGTGTTTTTTGACTTGGTTTAATGACGACAGTATTTCCTGTCAGCAAAGCTGGAAATACTTTACGCACAACTTGTCCATATGGATAATTCCAAGGGGTAATCAACGCGGCGACACCTACTGGCTCTCGATGAACTTCGAAACCATCATGTTCTTCAATCCACTCCATGTCTTTTGCTGCTTGAATATAAGCATCAATTTCATCATAATAGCTTGCTACATGGCGTTCTTTTGCCGCATGAAGTGGAACACCAAGTTCTGAACTAACAGTTTCAGCAATCTCATCTTCAGTAGATTTCAAAAAATCATACATTTTTTCAACATATGCAATGCGTTCGTCAGGAGTTAACGCTTTCCAATCTTGTAATGCTTCATCAG
>CAYFSZ010000054.1:0-9614 GCA_964346085.1 uncultured Mageeibacillus sp.
AAACTGCAGAAAATGATTTTTCTGCAGTTCTCTACAAAAACGCGACTCAATATTTGTGTAATTTTTCGATAAATAATTTAGTTTATTTACTAAATCTAAAGAATCAATTTAGTAAATGGTTGTTATTTATTAACACTTTCTCTTTCTACTAACTTCGTTGAAATCACTAATCTCATTGCTCCTTGGCTATCTTCCGGAAGATTTTCAGGCTCAGTGATTCTATTATGCAAGATATTCATCGCAGCACTTCCCATTTGTGTTTTCATAACACGAATAGTCGTTAATGTCGGATCAACCATGGTGCAAATCGGCATATCATCATAGCCTATAATCGAAACATCCCTTGGAACTTTATATCCTTTTGTTTTCAAAGCCCTTATGCAAGCAGCAGCAATGATGTCATTGTCTGCAAAATATGCTGGCATCAATTTATGTCCTTCATTCAACCAATTAATCATCGCTTCATAAGCTTTTTCTGAAGCAATATTCACATCAATCATTTGCAGTTCTTTCGACTTTGGAATACCCCAGTCTTTTCTTGCTTTCTTGAGACCAGATTCTCTCTCTTCAAAATTATCAATACGGCTACCAGATCGTAAATATCCTACATCCTCAAACCCATGTTCAAACAAATACATTGTTGCTTCGTAAGCGCCGCGGAAACCATCTGATACAACACAATCTAAGTTAATCAAAGAAGTTGCATTATCAACTAGAACCACGGGAATATCTAGATTTGCCAATCCCATGTTCATCAATTTTTTGATGTGTTGATCTTCCATTTCTGTCGCAAGAATAATAATTCCCTGAACGTTTTGGCTAATCGTTTCAATTTGTTCACGCCAATCACCATCTGCATAAAAATAGTTGATGAAAACATTATAATCAAGCATCGCAGCTCTATTTTCAATTCCTCTTAAAATGACTGAATAGAAAGATGTTTCTTTGACAGTATCTCCGTTCTCAAGAAAAATAACATATCGCACATTCTGTTTAGATGGTTTCGTTACTTTATGTTTAAATTTATAACCCATACGAGTAGCTTCTGCCAGAACAGTTTCTCTCGTCTCTGCGCTTACACCTGGCTTATCATTCAAAACAAGTGAAACTGCAGAAGGAGAAATGCCTAACTTTTCAGCTAAATCTTTTGCTGTTACTTTCATCCAATCAACCTCCGCACTATTTGCTTAATTCATTATATAAAAGTTGTAAATAAAAATAAAATAAACTCAATATTTAGTGAATTTAAACTAAATATTGAGTTTAAAATTAGTTGAAAGTGCGATAACTCACTTCCAAAAATAAGGATTACTATCGCAATATAATCAATCGCATCACAAAGATTCTACCGCCACTCTTTGTATCGCTAAGGATGCTTTATATTTTTCGAGGAATTCATCGAAACCTTTCATGTCTTCTTCACTCGGCTCAACCGTGATTTCCTTCTCATTATTAAAGACTTTATTTCGTAAGAATTCTTCTAAAGTCAGATCTTTTTCGCTAAGGTAAAGCGCTAGAATAGCCATGCCCCATGCACCGCCTTCGCCTGCGCTTTGCATAACTGAAATTGGTGTTTTAAGTGCATTTGCCATCAGTGTTTGGCCAACTTTTTCTGTTTTGAAAAGACCTCCATGGCCGAGCATTTTATCAATTTCAACTTTTTCATCAATGGTTAAAATATCCATACCGATACGTAAGGTTGCCATGGTTGAATTAATCATCGCACGCATGAAATTTGGTAAATTGAAATTCGCATCAGGTCTTCTGACAACTAGAGGACGACCTTCAGTAAATCCTGTTACATGTTCTCCTGAAACATAATTATGTGTCAGAACACCTCCACAATCTTTATCTCCTTCAAGAGCTGCAAAGTATAGCTGATCATATAGTTGATATTTCGGGACATCCTGTCCTAAGCGTTTCAATAAATCCGCAAAAATACGGACCCAAGCATCTAAGTCGCTTGTGCAATTATTGCAATGCGCCATCGCAACAGGAGATCCACTTGGTGTCGTCACCATATCTAGTTCTGTATGTACTTTTGATAAAGCTCTTTCAAGAACAATCATGCCAAAAATCGATGTGCCTGCGCTGATATTTCCTGTTCTAGGTAGAACGCTATTCGTTGCCACCATGCCTGTTCCAGCATCACCTTCTGGTGGAGCTAATGGAATATTTGCTTCTAAATCACCTGTTGGATCTAAGAGTTTGGCACCCTCTGCTGTCAGTACCCCAGCATTTTCACCTGCACTTAAAACTTTTGGTAAAATCTCTTTTAATCTCCAATCAAAATGCTTTTCTGCTACTAATTCATCAAAGATATCAAGCATTTTGTTGTCAAAGTCTCTTGTTTCGTCATCGATTGGAAACATACCAGCTGCATCGACAATACCGAGCACTTTTTCACCAGTCAATTTCCAATGAATATAGCCCGACAGAGTTGTCATATATGCGATATCTTTGACATGTTCTTCATGGCCCAAAATCGCATGATACAAATGAGCAATACTCCAGCGTTGTGGAATATTAAAATTGAATTTTTCGATAAGAACTTTCGTTGCATCTTCGGTCATCGTATTTCGCCATGTGCGGAAAGGAGTCAAAAGCTTTCCCTCTTTATCGAAGACCAAGTAGCCATGCATCATTGCGGAAAATCCGATAGCACCAACTTTTTTCAATTCTATCTGATATTTTTCAAAAACTTCTTTTTTCAGGGAAGAAAAGGCATTTTGTACACCTTGCCATGTATCTTCTAATGAATAGGTCCAAACACCATCAACTAATGCGTTTTCCCAGTCATGACTTCCTTGTGCAATAATTTTGGAATCTTGATCGATTAATATTGCCTTAATACGAGAAGATCCTAATTCGATACCTAAAGCAGTTTGTGCATTTGTAATTGAATCTTTGAATAATTCTTTCATATTGCGTTCCCTTCATTCATTCTTTCATTATATAACTTGTGAAAGCTATCATAACACAATTATGATTTGAGGGGTTCAAACTTCCTCATCTAGGAATACGATTTGTGCAATACTAGATTATTTAGTAAATTTTTCTAATAATTCGACAAAATCTTTCGTTGAAAGTGGAACGGCATCATACGTTGCTAATTCAATATATTCTTTAGGTTTCTAAAAATTTAAAGGATCAATTAAGCACTCTGCTTCTTCTGTTTCAATGTCGCAAGTTAAGCATAACGTGTTGACTTCTTCTGGTAAGCGAACACCCCAATATTTATCACCTTCAAGCGTATTCGTTTCACGGAATCCGAATTCTTTATCTTGCGCAATCCATTTGCCCTTGACTGCATGATTTGCCATATTCGGGAACGGAATTTCATGTCCTGCTTCTTTCTCTGGATGTAAGAAATGAATATATAAATGATTTGGACGATGTGTAAAAACAATTCCATCCGTTTCATAAACATATGGGGGAATGACGGATGTCCCATAAATACTATCCGCATGATCTTTCAGCCACGCGCCAACCTCATCAAGATTTTTGATAGCTTGTTCTGGAATATTACCATTTGCATCAGGACCAACATTGAGTAAATAATTTCCGCCACGTGCGCAAACTTGTAATAGGCTTTGCAAAATATCTTTCGGCTGTCTCCAATTATGATCATAATATTTATAACCCCAAGAATCATTCGTTGTTCCCGGCATTTCCCATAAAGCATTGACTGGATACGCTGGCATACGATTATCTTGTGTTGTTGCAAAATCCCATTGATGATGACCAATACGACCCGATATTAAGCAATCCGGCTGTCTTTCTTTGACAAATTGTCTCAGTTCTTGACATTCTTCTTTGCTCATTCCCATTGGAGTATCGAACCAAAGCATCGAAATTTTTCCATAATTGGATAAAATCTCATCCACTTGTGGCAAGCACTTTTCATGAAAATATCTAGTAAAGTTTTTACCGTCTTGGCTTTTCCCTGCCCAGTAGCCATCTGGATCATCCCAGTCTTGGGCTTGAGAATAGTAAAGACAGAAAGGAATCTCTGCTTCATGGCAAGCATCAGCCAATTCTTTGACTAAATCGCGCTGACAAGGAGACGCATCGACTGAATTGTATTTGGAAACTTTTGAATGAAACAAGGCAAAACCATCATGATGTTTTGAGGTCAAACAAATGTATTTCATTCCCCAGCGTTTTGCATATTCAACAATTTTCTTCGCATCAAAATCTTTCGGATCAAATTGGCTCGCTAATTTTCGGTATTCTTCGACTGGAATGTCCAAATGATTCATAATCCATTCGGCGAGACCTCTTGTTCTTTGCCCCTTATATTCTCCAGCTAAGATTGAATATAAGCCAAAATGAATAAACATCCCATATTTCGCATCACTAAACCATTTTGTATTTGCCATAACTACTTGATAATATGCTTATTTAATGTCATTTAATGTCGCAACTTGTGCTGCATCAATGACAGGATAACGATCTTCAGGCGGATATAAAGCTGATCCGTAGAAAATCGATGTATTATTCTCTGTTGAATTGTCGTATAGCGTTTTGGTTAAGCGAACATGTATTTCTTTGCAACCTGTGTAATTCACTAATTCTTCAGCACGAATCGCATCACGAATACCTGCCCCAGGCATGATAATAATACGGTCACCTGCGTATTCCACCATTTCTTTGATGGTTGGCAAAGCAAATTCAACGGAAGGTGCTTGTCCTGAAGTCAAAATTCTCGTGACGCCACATTCAACTAATTGATCCATTGCTTTTTTCCAATCAGGAACAACATCGAATGCACGATGGAAAGTAACAGGAATATCACCAGCTGCATCGACAAATTGTTTCGTTTTTTCAACATCTACTTCCCCATTTGGTTTTAGGAAACCGCAGACCAAAGCATCTGCTCCGGCTTCAATAAAATATTTTTGATCAATTAGTGCTGTTTCAAATTCTGAATCTGTATAGCAAAATCCACCTTCTCGAGGGCGAATCATGACACTAATTGCAATATCGCTATGATTGCGAACTGTTTCGAACATTCCTGGTGTTGGAGTCAAACCTCCTTGGAACATATTCGAGCATAATTCAGCTCTTTCTGCACCACCTTCAGCTGCCTGAATAGCATCTTCTGCGGAACCGCAACAAACTTCTACCAACACTTTTTTATCTTGTTCATTATTTTGATTTTTCATAGAATATCCCTCCGTTTAGACAAGAATAACACAGTCATTTTTTGCATTCAATGCAGAAAATCTCTCCTGCTATTAAGAAAAATAAAAAATATTTTCCGAACTTATGCTAGATTTACTGTCCTCATATTCATACAATGATTTATACTATTGTATACGAAAATTTCACTTCACGTTTGAAATAGCAAGGAGATATTTATGCAACATCTAACTACAGTACAGGAACAGCAATTACGCGAGATGATAGAACAAAAATATATGGCTAGAAAAAGTGAGATTGAAACCATCAACCCTCCTCTTTTTGCCGAAGCAGAAAATAAAGATTTAGATGAAGAATTGCGCTTTTTACTGCACTATTACTGCGCTTATATGAGCGAAGTCGACTTAGTTAACCTCTCACCGGAAATTTTATTAGATTTTGCAAAAGAAAGTATTGCCACAAGATACTATGCTTATCCTGAAGGTTTACCTTTCGATATGTGGCTTAACTTTGTCGCTTGGTATCGTGTCAACACAGAAGAAATCGTGAAACATCGAGCTTTCTTTAAAGAAAAAATTAAGGATTTAGTCGATCCAAAAGACCTCGTACAAACAGCTTTAAATATCAATATTTGGTGTGCTGAAGAAGGCACGTATGAAGGAACGGATGCAAGAACGATGAATCCAATGGCATTTTTCAATCGCGTTTACGGCCGTTGTGGGGAAGAATCAACTTTCTTGGTGTCTGTTCTACGCAGTGTCGGCATTGCGGCTCGTCAAATCTACGTCCCTTGGTGGTCCCATTCTGATGATAATCATGCTTGGGTGGAGGTTTTTACGGGTGAAGAGTTCCAATTTCTAGGGGCTTGCGAGCCTGAACCAATACTGAATCGTGGTTGGTTTACCGAAGCAGCATCTCGTGCATTACTTGTTATCAGCAGAGCTACTTTACCCTCATTGAATGAACCGATGTTACCAAGCAAAGACATCGAATCTCTGATTAATCGAACTCCGTTCTACGCGAACACATATGATTTATCGATTCAAGTACAAGAGAGCGGTATCCCTGTTTCTCATGCAACCGTCACCTTAGAAGTGATGAACACTGCAGGATTACTGTCTCTTGCCAGTCTAGAAACTGATGCAAACGGATATTTATCAATGCCAGTTGGATTAGGTTCTTTACGTATTCATGTGCAGCATCAGGGAAAATCTTTTGCCAAGTTAATAAATACAGCAGAAATGCATCAAACCACTGCTGCGCCTTTGATTATTGACTTTTCTCAAATGTCAGAAAACGAAGCTGACCTAGAAAAGATTGAACAATTTTGGTTTGCCCCTGAAACAAATTCTCCGCATCATCGTCTATTAACCGAAGAAGAAAAAGCATATCGTACAAAGATAATTGAAGAAAGCACCGCTAAGCGAACAGTAAAATTAGAACGCTTGGCTTATATGCATGAAATCGATAAATTGCTCTCCGATTTCTCTGCTTTGACCGATATAAAATCAAGTATTGTTCAAGCAAGAACTAATTTCCCTATTATCGATGAATTTATGCGAAATGCTTCTGCTGATGGTCTCGCGGAAGAAGCAAGTCAAATTCTGCATGCCATCTCTTTAAAAGATTTTGCGGATATTAGATTTTCTGTGCTAGATAGCTATTTGCGACTAGCTCGACCTTTGGCTTGGGTAAAAGAGAAATCTCCAGAAATTCTTGGGGATTCAAACTTACAAAAGCATTTATATTCTCCAAGAATCGGTATTGAAGTTTTATATCCTTTTTATGAAAAAATCGCGAATGTTGTTGATACTGACAAAAGAGACAACTTATTCGAGAATCCGCAAGCGATAAAAACAATGATTCAAAATCACTTTACTGCTGATTCAGGAACAAGCAATATTCGCTATCCTGCTTATTTAACAACACTTTGGGACAAAAAACTCGCTTCATTTAGAGAAAAAGAATGGTTCTGTGTTGCCTTAGCAAGATATGTTGGTCTCCCAAGCTATTTTTCAGACTTACAAGAACGCGCCTTATATTATAAAAATGAAGATTGGCATTATTTTACAGATTTAGAAGAAAGTGCACCAACAAGCTCCATTACTCTTTTGGCTGATGATTCAGCTCCAACAAAATTATACTATGAAGGCAATTGGAGTTTAGAACGTTATTCAGAAGAAAAGCAATTCTTTTACACTGTCCCTGTTCATGAATTGGGCGATATTGAAAGTTCACCGTTGCAATTACATTTGATTGATGGGCAATATCGCATTCATACGGTGAAACGTTTACCAAACGGAAATCAAATGAGTATGACACAATTATTTTCGATGCCACAACAAGAGAATGACGGAATTTCACTCTCTTGGCCAGTTGCTACACCAGAAAGTTTATTATCACATTATAAATTAGATCCTATTTCCTATCAGGTAATTGATGAAAACGGAAATTCAGGAAATCTTAGACCTGATTTTTGCTCTGATTTAGACTCTTCTGCAGCCTTATTGTTGTGGCTTCATCCGAATGAAGAGCCAAGTGTTCATGTTTTGGCAGAAATGAAAGAACATAAAGACCAAATTATGCGTCAGGGATTACCAATTTACTTCGCCATCGACTCAATAGAGGATTTAACGCCGGCTTATCAAGCTTTATTAGAAGAGCTCAAAACTGCAAACGTCATTATCTCTAAAGCAGAGGAACCTTTGGCTAGACAAATTTATGTTGATCCAGAAAAATTCCCTCGCATGTTATTAGTGACAAATGAAGGAATTTGTACCTTTGCTAATGCGGGTTATCAAGTTGGTTTAATTCATCAAATTTTGGAATTGCTACCACTGATTGATGATAATAAACACTAGAGCTCCCTAGACTGAAAAAACATTTTGCCATTTGTTTTTTAAGTCGCATTTTTCATGTATAATAGCTTATGTATGAACAAATATAATAATATTGGTTAAAATACCAAGGAGGTTTTATTAATGATTCAAGAAAATTTAATCGTTGACATTTTTGCTCGTGAGATTTTAGACTCTCGTGGTAATCCTACACTCGAAGCTGAAGTTGTAACAGAAGATGGTTCTTTTGGTCGTGCAGCTGTTCCATCAGGTGCATCTACAGGTGCTTTCGAAGCTGTTGAATTACGTGACGGCGATGATCGTTATATGGGAAAAGGCGTTCAAAAAGCTGTTGACAATGTAAATGAACAAATCGCTGAAGCAATTATTGGTTTGAATGTTTATGAACAAGCAGAAATCGATCATACAATGTTAGATTTAGATGGCACAGAAAATAAAGGAAACTTAGGTGCAAATGCTACTTTAGCTGTTTCTTTAGCTGTTGCTCAAGCTGCTGCTAATAGCTTAGGTGTTGGCTTATATTCTTACTTAGGTGGCGTTTATGGAAATACTTTACCAGTTCCTATGTCAAACGTTATCAATGGTGGTAAACATGCTGATAATAGCATTAACTTACAAGAATTCATGATTATGCCAGTTGGTGCTCCTTCATTCAAAGAAGCAATCCGTTGGACAACAGAAGTTTTCCATACATTAAAAGGCATCTTAAAAGCTGATGGTTATTCTACAGCAGTTGGCGACGAAGGTGGTTTCGCTCCTAACTTTGAAAATGATGAACAACCTTTAGAATACTTAGTAAAAGCTATCGAAAAAGCTGGTTACAAACCAGGTGAAGATTTCTTCATCGCTTTAGACCCTGCTTCAACAGAATTATTCGAAGAAGCTAAAAAAGTTGGCAAAGATGGTTACTTATTCTGGAAATCTGGCGAATTCAAAACACGCGAAGAAATGGTTGATTTCTGGGCAGAAATGTGCGAAAAATATCCAATCATTTCTATCGAAGACGGCTTAGCTGAAGAAGACTGGGATGGATGGAAAATCTTAACAGAACGTTTAGGTGGAAAAGTTCAATTGGTTGGTGACGACTTATTCGTAACAAACACTTCTCGTTTATCTAAAGGTATCGAACTTGGTGTTGCAAACTCCATCTTAATCAAAGTTAACCAAATCGGTACTTTGACAGAAACTTTAGAAGCTATCAAAATGGCTCAAGACGCTGGTATGACAGCAGTTACTTCACATCGTTCTGGTGAAACAGAAGACGTTACAATCGCTGATATCGCTGTTGCTACAAATTCTGGTCAAATCAAAACTGGTGCTCCTTCACGTACTGATCGTGTTGCAAAATACAATCAATTATTACGTATCGAAGAAGAATTAGGCGAATCTGCAAAATATGCAGGTAAAAAAGCTTTCAGATTCAGCAAATAATTTATCTGAATAATTGAGACTTTCAAAGGCTTGTCTTTCTTAGAAAGGCGGGCCTTTTTTGTGTATACAAGGATATGCATTATTTTAAACGACTACCTATGTCAAGGACACTTCAATAATTTTACCAGTACACGGGTATTTGCTCTTTCTTCATTTACCCGTGTATGCTCATGCACGGGT
>CAYFSZ010000055.1:0-9419 GCA_964346085.1 uncultured Mageeibacillus sp.
TTTCTGACTGGCTTTATTATGGGCAATTTTTGATATTCGAGTTTTGCCCATAATTAGTGTATATTTTTAGCAACACAGAGAAATGAAGAATAAATTCTGCCACGGTTTTGTTACGCTTTTGTTGCCACGGAAAATAAAAAAGCCTATAACTAAGGCGTTACAGGCTTTTGTGGTGGGAGAAGCTGGATTCGAACCAACGAAGTCGTACGACAACAGATTTACAGTCTGCCCCCTTTGGCCACTTGGGTATTCTCCCGAATATAATTTAAGTTTTAAAGTTTCGTGTACAATGGTGGGCCATCAGGGACTTGAACCCCGGACAAACCGGTTATGAGCCGGTGGCTCTAACCAACTGAGCTAATGGCCCATACATTTCGTACAACATAGGAAATTATACAAGTAGATTGTATAACTGTCAAGCATTAATTTCGAGCAAAATTGGAGCAACTTTCCCGAAAGTTTTCCGACTTATTCTTCCTCTTCTTTTGCCCAGCCATAAGCTAGTTTTACGGCTTTTTTCCAGCCTTTGATTTTGGCTAATCTTCTCTCCTCCAAAATTTTCGGCGTGAATTCACGGTCAATCATCCAATTATTTTTGATGTCATCTAAACTGCTCCAATATCCAGTTGCGAGTCCTGCTAAATAAGCTGCTCCAACAGCTGTCGTTTCTAGGTTTTGCGGTCTTTTCACCGGAACACGATTGACATTGGCTTGGAATTGCATGAGTAAATTATTCGCAGACGCTCCACCATCCACTTTGATCATTTTCAAATCTAAATCTGCTTCTTTTTGCATGGTTTCAAGTACATCATAGGTTTGATACGCAAGTGATTCTAAAGTTGCGCGAACGATATGATGTTTGTTGACACCTCTCGTTAAACCTACAATCATTCCTCTTGCATACTGATCCCAATGTGGTGCACCTAAGCCTGTAAAAGCTGGTACAATATAGCAACCATTCGTATCGTCGACTGAAGCTGCAATGTATTCTGAATCTGCAGCAGAATCAATCAATCTTAGTTCATCTCTTAGCCATTGAATCGCTGCACCAGCAATAAAGATTGAGCCCTCTAAAGCATAAGTCACTTTGTCGCCAATACCCCAGGCAATAGTTGTGACGAGACCATTTTCACTGAACACTGGTTTTTCTCCGGTATTCATTAACAAAAAACATCCTGTGCCATACGTATTTTTTGCTTCGCCTTTTTCGAAACAAGCTTGTCCAAACAATGCCGATTGTTGATCTCCTGCAACACCAGCGATTGGAATTTCTTTCCCAAAAATTGAAGCATCTGTATGACCAAAAATATGGCTAGATGGTTTCACTTCAGGCAACATGCAACGTGGAATATTGAGAATTTTAAGAATTTCATCATCCCAATCCAATGTGTTAATGTTAAAAAGCATGGTCCTCGATGCATTGGAATAATCGGTGACATGAACTTTTCCTTTGGTTAAATGATAAATTAACCAAGAATCAATTGTTCCAAACAATAATTCTCCATTTTCAGCACGTTCCTGCGCACCTTCAACATGATCCAAAATCCAACGTATCTTTGTTGCGCTGAAATAAGCATCAATGACTAATCCTGTTTTTTTGCGAATTGTATCGGTTAAGCCATTATTCTTTAACTCATCACATAACTGAGAAGTTCTACGACACTGCCAAACAATGGCATTATGGATAGGTTCACCTGTTTTTTTGTCCCAGACTACAGCTGTTTCTCTTTGATTGGTGATACCGATGGCTTCGATTTGATCAGCTTCAATATCAGCTTCCTTAAGTGCTAATTTGGCAACTTTTAATTGGGTCTCCAAAATTTCATTTACATCATGTTCTACCCAACCTGGATTCGGATATATCTGAGAAAATTCTTTTTGTGCTAGCCCACAAACATTTCCTTGTTTATCAAAAATAATACAACGATTACTGGTTGTTCCAGAATCTAACGCCATAATATATTTCATGAAGAAACCTCCCTTGAATTCTCTACCTAAAACGATTACTTACTTTGAAGCTAGTTCAATATCGCGACAAGCAATTAAATCGATTCCTGTATCACAAAGATTTTGAATGATAATATCTCCTGATTTTATAGGTGCTTGTACCTTTGTTTTTTGTATTTCAGCCATCGCAAGTAACATTAAATGTTTCGGTATTGGTTCTCTTGTCTTGACAGGACAACGTCTTTGATTACCTTGTTCAACCTCTACTGTTGAGGTAATTACTCTAGCGGGATTTTTGATTTCATCAACCGCATACTTTGCACCTCTCGGGCAAAAGTTTCCCGTTACCTGATAACCATTTTCAATGTCTACTTCCATCTGACAACCACGTGGACATACGATGCAGATTAATTGTTTTTTCATGATAACTCCATTGTGGAAAGTTTGATTTTCTTCCCTTTTACTTTTTCTAGCATGTCTTTTGTAATTTTTACATGATCCATTTCACCTGGAAATAAATATGGTTTCTTAAAAGATTGAATCAATTCATGGTTTTCATCTTGTAAATCAATTTCGACTCTCTCTTTGAAAATCTTTCTGACACGGAAGAAAACACGAATATCTTCTTGCACATCTTCGATTCGAATAATTTGTGGGACGGTATAGGCAATTGTATCATCCGTTTCCACCATGATAGTTTTAGAACCATCATTAACACAATATCCATCTTTCACAAAACAAGCTGCTGCTTGACCAGCATGCTCTGCCTCTTCTGAAACATAGTCTACTAAGTCGTGCACATGTAAAACATTTCCGCAAGCAAAAATTCCTTTTTGTGATGTTTCTGTATTCTCATAAACTATTGGTCCAGACGTTCTTGAATCTATCGCAACACCTGCTTCTCGGCTCAATTCATTCTCAGGAATAAGCCCCACAGAAAGCAAAACAGTATCAACATCATAGTTGATTTCTGTTCCTGGTATTGGTTTTCGATTCTCATCAACCTCTTGAACTGTAACAGCTTCAACACGGTTTTTCCCACGAATATCAGTAATGGTATGAGATAAGTAAAGCGGAATATCAAAATCGTAGAGGCATTGCACGATGTTACGATTCAAACCGCCCGGATGCGGCATTACTTCAACACAAGCAACAACCTCGGCACCTTCTAACGTTAGCCGTCTCGCCATAATCAAACCAATATCACCTGAACCTAAAATGATGACTTTTTTGCCGACTAAATAGCCATCTAAATTCGCAAATAATTGAGCCTGACCTGCATTATAAATGCCAGCTCCGCGAATGCCCGGAATTTGAATTTGCATTCTTGTTCTTTCACGGCAGCCCATTGCCAAGATTACTGATTTTGTTTCGATGATACGATATCCCTCACGGCTACTCATTGCATGAACTAGACGAGAATCTTCTGTATTTTCTAGATGAATGACCATCGTGTCCAAAGCAACTTCAATACTAGTTTCTTCGAGCATATCGATATATTTTTTTGCATATTCAGGACCTGTTAATTCTTCTTTGAAATGATGCAGCCCAAAACCATTGTGAATACATTGATTCAAAATACCGCCTAAAAACTGATCTCTTTCAATTAACAAAATATCTTTCAATCCATTTTGATAAGCACTGATCGCGGCAGCTAATCCTGCAGGACCTCCACCGATGACAACTAATTCATATTGTTTATTCATCGCCTTTTACCGCCTTTTCTCGTTTTTCAAATTTCTCTTTGATGACAAATCCGCCAGCTTTATCTTGCGTAATTTCTTCGATTGAAAGACCTGTTTCACGAGCGATGATTTGCAAAACTTTCGGCGCACAAAAACCACCCTGGCAGCGACCTAAGCCTGCACCTGTTCTTCTTTTGATTCCATCAAGCGAAACAACTGGTAATTCACGATGAATCGCATCAACGATTTCACCTTCGGTAATATGCTCACAACGACAGATGATTCGCCCATACAGTGGATTTTCCGAAATGGCTTTTTGCTTTTCTTCAAATGGCAACTCTTTGAAACGGATTAATTCACGTCCACCCTGCCAGTGTTCTTTTGGGTTCATCGCCAACCCTTCTTCGACAAGCATTTCAACTGCCATTTCGGCAATCACCGGAGCACAAGTTAATCCTGGAGATTTAATTGCTGCTAAATCTAAAAAATTAGGTTGAATCATTTTGATATAAAAATCTCCGTAATCGCTATTCGCTCTGATACCTGCATAATTTCTAATATTGGTTGAAAAATTCAGGCTTGGAACAGCTCTTTTGGCTCCATTGATAACAGCATCTAATCCTTGTCTTGTTGTCGAGGTATCTTCCGCATTGTCCATTGCTTCTGCATCTGGACCAATCAGCGTATTCGTATGAATCGTAGGAGACACCAAAATCCCCTTCGTCAATTTTGTTGGGCAAGGAAAAATCACGGAGTTCACAATTGTTCCGTTTACACCCCCATCTAAGAGAAAATACTGCCCTTTGGTCGGGGTGATTTTAAAAGCTGGTTCAGCAATCATTTCATGAATTTCTGCACTATGCACACCAGCTGCATTAATCACATATTTTGTCTTAATTTCTTGCGTTTGGGTTTTGATTAGATAACAATTGTCTTCTTTACGGATACTTTGTACTTCTTGATTGAGTTGCAAATCAACGCCATTACGTACAGCAACTTCTGCAAAGGCAATCGTCAATTCCCAGGGATTAATAACGCCAGATTCTGGCACCCATAAAGCGCCGATGACATTCTCTGATAAATTAGGCTCACGTCGATGAACTTCCTCAGCCTCTAAAATTTCTAGTCCCGGAACACCATTTTGGATTCCACGTTGAAGATAGATTTCAAGAAGTTCCAAATCTTCTTTGGTAAATGCAATGATTAACGAACCTGTTTTTTTACATTCAATTTGAAGCTCTTTTGCCAATTCGAAGCAGCGTTTTGCCCCCTTCGCATTAAATTTACCCATTAATGATTCAGGGTCTGGATCATAACCACCATGGACAATCGCAGTGTTCGCCCTAGACGCTCCTAAAGAAACATCATTTTCTTTTTCTAATAAAAGAACGTTTACATTATATTTTGATAATTCATACGCAGCTGCACACCCAATAGCACCTGCGCCAATAATGGTAATATCAATCATTCTTATTCGCTTTCTAAATCGTGGATAAATAATCCACTTCTTAATTTAGGTTCAAACCAAGTTGATTTAGGCGGCATTAATAAATTTTTGTCAGCCACTGCAAATAATTCATCCATACTCGTTGGATAGAGCGCAAACGCAACGGCCATTTCACCGGAATCAACTCGTTTTTCCAATTCCTTATAACCGCGAATTCCTCCAACAAAATCAATTCTTGCATCCGTTCTTGGATCTTCAATTTGCAAAATTGGTTGCAAAACATAATCCTGCAATATTGAAACATCCAAACTTGCAATCACATTTTCCGAGTTGATAATCGAAGTTTTCGCCGTTAAAGTATACCATTCACTGTCTAAATACATTGAAAAATTTGCTTTTCCTTCTGGCTTTACAAATTCTTCACCTACTAATTTAACCGTAAAATTTTCTTTTATCAACTCTAAAAATTCAGTTTTTGAATGCTGATTTAAATCTTTGACGACTCGATTGTAATCCATTATTACTAATTCATTTTGATCAAAAATCACTGCTAAAAAGTAATTCGCTTCCGCAGCTTTATCTAGTTTTGGATTTGCTTTTCTGCGCATTTCTGCGACTGCAACTGCAGAGGCACAACGATGATGTCCATCCGCAATATATAAGGCAGGGATTTCTTCATAAAGCGTAGTAATTGTTTGCATCGTTCCTGGATCAGAAATTGTCCAAACTTGATGCTTAATTCCATCATCTGATAGAAAATCATTTTCTGGTTTTTCTTGTTTGATTTTTGCGATCAATTGCGTGATTTCCGGCTTTGACTTATTGGCTAAAAAAATCGGCCCCGTATTCGCATCTAGATTATCAACATGTCGAATACGATCTTCTTCCTTATCTTTTCGCGTATTTTCATGTTTTTTGACAATTTCGTTTAGATAATCGTCAACAGACGCACAACAGACTAAACCAGTTTGCGTACGACCGTTCATCGTTAAAGCATAGAGATAATAATTTTCTTGATTCTCCTGCACAAGTATCTTTTCATTCAAAAATTTCTGATAAATTTCGTATGCTTTCTCATAAACTTGTTTATCATGCGTATCAACCGAATCATCTAACATTGCATCTGGACGATCAATGCTCAAAAAACTTTTCGGGTTTTGTTTTATGATTTCTTTAGCTTCTGCTCTACTGACAACATCATATGGTAAAGCAGCGACTTTCGCTGCCAATTCTTTTCGAGGTCTTATCGCTTTAAATGGTTTTATAATTGCCATATCCCTACCTTAAATATTTGTCTGATTAGCCTTATTATGCTAAATTATGCGAACTCGAACAACTCCATCAATTGAAGTGATTTTGTCCGCAATTTTCTGATTTATCTCAGTATCTAAGTCAAGCATTGTATACGCCCAATTATTTTTGTGTTGATTTGTCAATCTTGCAATATTGATATGCTCACTTGCTAAAACATTCGTGATTTGTCCAATCATATTCGGGATATTTCGATGTAAAACAGTTACTCTCTGTGCAGTCATACAGTTACCAAAATCTGTATCAGGAAAATTGACTGAGTTTCTTATATTTCCATTTTGAAGATAGTCAACCATTTGCTGGCATACCATTTTGGCAGCATTGAATTCGCTTTCAGGTGTAGAAGCACCTAGATGAGGAATATTAATTGTGCGAGGCATATGCATCGTTTTTTCATCAGGAAAATCAACAACATAATGAGAAACAGTCTCTTTCTCAATTGCTTCTAATAATGCGTCCGTATCGACTAATCCATCTCTTGCTAAATTAATTAAGCATAAGCCTGATTTTGCGATTTCCAACAACTCTTTATTGACTGTGTTTTTCGTTTGTTCATTAAATGGTATATGCAAGCTGATAAAATCACATTGTGCGAACATAATCTCAAGCGAATTGCAATGTTCAATTTTGCTGTTTAACTCCCAAGCATGTCTGACGGTCAAAAAAGGATCATAGCCTAATACTCTCATCCCAAAGTCCACACACATGTTTGCAACTAATGCTCCAATTTCTCCAAGACCTACAACACCTATCGTCTTACCATAAAGCTCCGGTCCCACAAATTCTTTTTTGCCTGCTTCGACTTCTGATTTTATGTTTGTATCTGAGGGGATGGTTTTTGTCCATTGCAAAGCTTCAACGATATTTCTAGATGCCATAATCATCGCAAGCGCCACTAATTCTTTAACTCCATTCGCATTCGCTCCTGGCGCATTACAGATTACGATACCTCTTTCAGAGCATTCCTCAATCGGAATATTATTGACGCCAGAACCTGCTCGACCAATAAAAGCCAATTCATGATTGAAATTAAGCTCGTGCAAAGACTTACTTCGAACTAAAATCGCGTCTGGATTTTCGACTGAATCATTGATCAAAAATTCTTCTGGCAATTGTTCTAAAACCGATTCTTCAATGTGATTTAATGTCTGGATATGGAATTTTTTCATATTGCTCCTCTTTTCTTAAATATCAGTCTTTGTGTTTCATTTCAAAATCTTTCATAAATTGAATCAGTGCTTCAACTCCACTTTGAGGCATTGCATTATAAATGCTAGCACGCATTCCACCAACGGAGCGATGACCTTTCAGGTTTTGCAATCCATTCGCATTTGCTTCTTTAATAAATGCTTCATGTAGATTTTCATTTTTGCACACAAAAGGAACATTCATTAATGAGCGACAATTTTTGTCTGCAGTCCCTTGATAAAAATCACTATCATCCAAAAAGTCATAAATCAGTTTTGATTTTTGCTTATTGATTTGCTCCATCATTTCAATACCGCCGAAATTTTCAATCCATTGATACACAAGTCCACATATATAGATCGCATAGCAAGGTGGCGTGTTATACATAGAATTTGCATCTGCATGTACTTTATACTGCAGCATTGTTGGAATTTTATCAGTTAAATAGGGAATCAAATCATTTCGAACGATCACAACAGTTACACCCGCTGGTCCCATGTTTTTTTGAGCTCCTGCGTATATTAAACCAAATTGAGTGATATCATATTCTTCCGATAAAATATTCGATGACATGTCCCCTACTAAAATTGTTCCATTCTTTTTAGGTAAATTGTCAGGCTTAAACCTTGTTCCATATATCGTATTATTCACACAAATATGAATATAATCAGAATCTGCATTTATCATTTCATCTGTAATGTTTGGAATTACTGAAAAATTTTCACCTTCCGAAGAAGCAATTGCCTGTGCCGCACCGAATTTTTTTGCTTCAAGAAAAGCTCTCTTTGCCCAATGACCAGAAATCACATAATCTGCTTTTTTGTTCTTTCTCATAAGATTTAATGGGACCATTGCAAATTGTGTATGCGCACCCCCTTGTAAAAAAAGGACTTTGTAGTTATTTGGAATTTTCATTAAATTTCGTAATGATTGTTCTGTTTGCTGATAAATTTCTAGGAAAACTTTAGATCGATGACTCATTTCCATCACAGAAAGACCTTTTCCCTGATAATTCATCATATCCTTCTGCGCTTGTTGCAAAACCTCTTCAGGTAACATTGCCGGTCCGGCGGAAAAATTATAAATTCGATCCATATGTCCTCCTAACAATCTAATAATTTTCGAAAACAGACTAGATTGTATATTTATTCAATTATAGTATTATTCATAATATTTTCAATGAAGCAGAAGATTTTTGACGAGAATGTATTCGATATCACTTGTATTGACAATTTTATTGTACAAGTTATCATATCTAAGTGAATATAACGAGGTGTAGCGCAGTTGGTAGCGTGCCTGCTTCGGGAGCAGGAAGCCGGAGGTTCAAGTCCTCTCACCTCGACCAAATAAAAAACCTCTGACACTGTATGATGCCAGAGGTTTTTTATACAAATTTGATTTCTAAATTATTTTTGATAGCGAATTGCTTCATCTAAATCAAGCGTAGAATAACCTTTTTCAGTGACGAAGAAAGGAATTCCAACTAATCCATCTTGAATGACATCTTCAAAGACACTTTCAGTATCTCTATAATGAATAAATTCTCTTAACCATGTTATCTTTTCCCCTAAATTACGATATTCATAGTCAAATCCTACTTCTTTGAATTTTTCCATTGCAGCCATGCAATCTGGACAATCATCGATTCCATAAATGATCATACTTATCTCCCTTAAATTAAAATAATTTTTGCTAATTATATCATGTTTTTAAACTTATCCATATATGTTTTAATTGAAAATTAATAGATGTTTTTCAGAACAAATTTCTATTGAATGACGCTTTGAAATCGCTGTTATTATGTTTACTCACAAAAATTAGGTTTTGCTTTTTTTGCGTTA
>CAYFSZ010000056.1:0-9403 GCA_964346085.1 uncultured Mageeibacillus sp.
TGGGTGGCAATTTGAGTTTATCGTTAGTAGTCACCTGTCAGAGTTAATCCACTAGAGAATATCCCCTACTCCTGATTCTCGTATTGTAATTTGTACAAGACTTTGAATAAACCATCTTGAGCCAATAACTCATCTTTCGTTCCCTGCTCTGCAACGCGACCATGATGCAAGACGATGATTTTGTCTGCGTCGGCGATAGTTGAAATTCGATGAGCAACCGCGAGCATAGTACGTTCTTTCGCCATATTCCGAATCGCATCTTGAATAAGAATTTCCGTTTCAGTATCAATATTAGCTGTCGCTTCATCCAAAATCAGCAATGATGGATTGGAAGCAATTGTTCTGGCAAATGACAATAATTGTCTTTGTCCAGCTGATAATGTACTGCCGCGTTCTGTGACATACTGATTGAATTTTTTCGGTAGTTTTTCGATGAACGTATGCGCATTCACGACTTCTGCTGCTTTGCGCGCCGTTCGCTCACATACTTCTTTTCGGTTCAAAGTGATATTCGTCAAAACATTGCCTGAATATAAGAAAACATCTTGCTGAACAACGCCGATGGCGCGACGAAGATCAGCGATTTTATATTCTTTAATATCAATTCCATCAATCAAGATTTGACCTTTTTGAATATCATAAAAACGACAAAGCAAATGCATAATCGTTGATTTCCCTGCACCAGTTGCACCGACAAATGCCACGAATTGGCCAGGTTGAATTTCAAACGAAACATCTTTGAGAATCCATTCATCTTCATCGTATGCAAACCAAACATTCTTAAATTCGATTTTTCCTTGGAAGGAATCTAAATCAATCGCAACATCACCACCTTCGCTTTCTTCTTTTTCATCAAGAAGATGGAAAATTCTAGATGTTGAAGTAATTGAAGATTGCACCAAATTGTACGTTTCTGCTAATTCCAAAATCGGTTGGAAAAAGCGTTGAATATAATCGATAAAGGCATTCAAAATCCCAAAAGTTATAATGCCATTTAAATTACGCATTCCTCCAAACCAGATTAATGCAGCAATCCCCAATGACCGAACTATTTCAATTGAAGGACGGTAGAAAGAATAATAAAGTACTTCTTTGCGGCCAATATCCATATATTCCTGATTCACTTCATCAAACTCTTGATAAATTTGTTTTTGACGATGGAAAATCTGAATGGTACGCATGCCGGAAATATTTTCAGATAACTTCGTGTTAATAATCGACAATAATCGTCTTTGCTCATAATAAATCTTGCGAATTGCCTTACGGAAAATAAAAGAAACCAAAGCAATGAACGGTAATAAAATCAAAACCATTGTCGCGAGGCGTGCGTTCATGGCGTACATCATGATAATGATGCCGCCGAGTGAAAATAAATTCTTCAACACACTCGATAAAACCGAAGTAAACATTTCATTCAATGTTTCTGTGTCGTTCGTCACTCTAGTCACTAGGCTTCCTAGCGGATAATGATCAAAAAACTTCATTGGAAGGCGCAAAACATGATCGTATAAATTTTGGCGAATCGATAATAGAATTTTTTGACCTGTGGATTGCAAAATATAAGACTGGAAATATCCACCGACAAAAGCCAAGACAACTGTCCCGAAGTAAAACAGCCCTAGTCTAATTCCCTCTTTGATTGCTTGATTTTCTGCCGCAGCATTTGCTTGATCAGAGAAAAACACTGAAATTTGATTATCAATCAAAACCTGAATAATTCGAGGTTGCGCCAATGTTGCCGCTGTTGTGATGACGATTAAAAAGAAAACAAACAAAAACTGTGGCCAATAAGGCAACGCATACTTGTACAATCTCTTTAACGAGAAATTCTTTCTGCTTTCAATTTGTTCTTTTGTATATTGCTCAACGGAGCGTGTTCCTTTAGCCATTATTCCACACTCCCTTCTGTGTTAGTTTTCGAGTCTTCCAAAGTACCAGCTTGCAAATCCTTTGTTGCATCAGCTCGCAAATCTTCATCAGCTGACAATCCATCTTCTTTCAATTCAGATTCGAGCAATTGACGATGATAAAGCACATCATAGAAACCACCGCTTTGCGAAAGAAGTTCCTCATGCGTTCCTCTTTGAATCACATGTCCTTCATCAATCACCAGAATTTCATCCGTATTTTTAACGGTCGAAACGCGCTGGCTTACCACGATCAATCCCTGATTAAATTCTTTTAAGTGATTTAGAATATGATGTTCTGTATTTGTATCGACAGCAGATAAAGCATCATCAAGCATTAACATTCTTGTTTTTTGATAATGAGCTCTAGCGATAGACACTCTTTGTTTCTGTCCACCTGAGAGAGTGACGCCACGTTCACCAACCCATGTTTCATATTGCTCTGGCATGTCCATAATATCTTTATCCACTTGTGAAAAAACAGCGGATTCTTTAACTTCATCAGGATCAAATGTATCCTCTGTGCTAAACGCAATATTTCGTGCAATCGTTCTAGAAAACAAGAAACTTTCTTGTTCAACAAGTGAGATTGCCCCGTATAAATCTGCAAAAGAAATATCTCGAATATCCACATCATTGATTAAAATCGCACCTGAAGTTACATCAAAGCGACGCATAATTAAAGATAGAATTGTACTTTTACCACTTCCCGTTTTGCCAAGAATAGCCAGACTTTTTTGGTCTTCCACGACAAAACTAACATTTTCCAGAATATACGGTTCTTTTTCACTATAACGGAAAGAAACATTTCTGAATTCGACCTTAACTTTGTCTAAAGGAATGGAAATGGGATTGTCTGATTCTTTGATATCAGATTCTTGTGCGAGTATTTCATTAATACGCGTGATTGAAGCAATCCCTCTTTGGAAACGGTTCACCACCATCCCCAATGCGACCATCGGCCAAACCATCATGCGAACATATTGAATAACAGCGATGAAATCTCCCAGCGTAATCTCGTTTTGACGAATACTTCTAATTCCATAAATAATAAAAACAGCAAAAGCGATCCCCGAAATGAACGTAATCAAAGGATCAAAAAAGGAGCTCAACTTTAACAAACTGATGTTTTTTTCTTGATATTTTTCATTCACTTCTGCAAACGCATCGGTTCTATTTTGTTCGATGCTGAATGCTTTTATGTTGTGAATCCCAGAAATATTTTCTTGTACCTCATTGGTTAGTTCAGAGAAAGTATCTTGCACTTCACGGCTACGATTGCGTAGAGGTTTTGCCATCGTTGAAACGGTTAACGCCAAAAACGGCAATGCAAGTAAAGCCACCAAAGAAGTTTTGAGTCCGACTGTAGAAACCATCATGAATACGGTAAATAGAGTCATAAATACCGCATCAAAGATCATTATGATGCCGCCACCCATTGAGTTACGGACCATCAGAACATCATTGGTCATATGTGCCATCAAATCGCCAACTCGCTGTTGATGATAAAAATTATCATCGAGTTGTAAATACTTTTGGAATAGTTTTGCTCGAATCCAATACTCGAGCTTACGTGCCGTCCCGAAAATATTCATTCTCCAGCCAAAACGACCAACCGCAACGATGATCCCCAATGCGATAATCATCAAAGCCAAACGAAGAATGACCTGTAAATTTAGCTCCCCATATTGCGCTTTGTCACCAAACGCTTTTAGTACTTGTGGTACATATAAATTTGCGATATCCACAACACACAAAGCAATCAACCCAACAATATAACTCCACTTATTCTGTTTCAAAAACGGTAAAATTGTACGAAATTCTCTCATGCTACCCTCTACTTTTCACTATATATTTATAGCACAGAGTGACATGAATTTAAATTTCCACGAATTATTTGAAGAATTTGGTCAAAACACAGCTAATAAAAAGCTATTTTTTCTTGAGAATAAATAAAGTTCTTTCTGGATAATTTTTCTTGTAAAAAACGTCAAAGTTCTCATTCAATCTGTTCAAAAAAATTATTTCGTCATGAATATATTCAATGGTTTGATCAATCGAGCGACTATAATCTCCAGTTTCAGTTTTTTCAAAAAACGTGAAATCCGAAATTGCCATATTTTCTTCTTCAATCCACTCATTCTCCCAAACAAAGGAAACATCTGGGTTGTCCTCATCATCCCCTAATTCCGCAAAAATTGTTTGGTTACCACGTTCTGTTATCACATAATCACGGTTTAACAAATCAAAAACGAAAAGTCCATCATTACCTAAAAGTGCATGAACATTCTCCAAAAATCCCTCCACCTGTTCTTCATCTAAATGATTGATCGTGTCGGTCAGACAAAGCAGTATCTGATGTTTTCCTAAAGGTAAATATTCAGCAATATCTGCTTCGTAAACATCGATATTTTCTTGTAATGCAGGGGCAAGTTGTAAAATTTTCGTACTCAATTCTTCTAACATGGCAGGCGAGTAATCAATCGCAGAAATCTGATAACCTTCTTCCAAAAGAGGAATCGCAAATTCACCAGTTCCGCAGCCTAAATCGGCAATTTTGATTTGCTCAGACTTATCCAAAAAAACATTCGAAATCGCCTCCAAAATATGACTCAAAATCTCCCTTGTTTCTTCCGCATTTTGAAACTCATCATAATAAGCTGCCAACTTTTGATATGAACTCATCTCCACTCATTCCCTTTTCGATTTTATAAATGTTATGATTGTTGTAATTATAGGGATAAAATAACATCAAGTCTATTGACATAAGAGGAACTATGAAAAAAGGGTTATACGAAAAAGTTATCAATCTTAACGAGAAAAATCATCTTGAGGAAAAACTAAATTCAAAACGAGAAGTAGACGCTTCAGAGTTCCCTAGAACGATGTCTTTAGCTTATCAAAAAATAATTCGATCTGCTTTACAGCACATGGAAAACAACGATGTAAAAAAAGATTTTATTAAGAATCTAAATCAGATTTTTCCTGACGCACACTTCGAAACACAGTTAAATTTAGAAGAATTGTTAGCAATTGCAGAGAATCAGGAGGAGTTACATAACTATATTGAAAATCGCCCCTTGACTTCAATCGCTGAAAGCTCCTTATTTACTGGAAGATCTGGACCAACTCTTATATCTGAGTTAGCACGAGAGATTAGAACCTCTGATGAGATTTATTTTTTGGTTTCCTTTATCAAATACAAAGGCATCACTTTACTCATGGATGCTCTAAAGGAATTTACCAAAACTAAAAAGTTATATCTTATTACAACTTCCTACATGCAGGCATCCGATTTCAAAGCGATAAAAGTATTATCTGAACTACCAAATACAGAAATTAAAATATCTTATGATACTGATCGTACTCGACTACATGCTAAAGCCTATATTTTCAAAAGAGAAAGTGGTTTTTCTACTGCTTATATCGGTTCATCTAACATTTCTAATCCTGCTATGACAAAGGGTTTGGAGTGGAATTTAAAAATTTCAGAGTATACCTCTCCAGATGTCTATACTCAAATCATTCAAAATTTCCAAAGTTATTGGAATGATGAGGAATTTGAAAATTTTGATATAACTGATGAACATAACGTGATTGAATTACAACAAGCATTGAAGAAACAATCTTTTACACAAGATAAGGGTTTTTTCTATGAGTTGAAACCATATTCACATCAAAAAGCTATCCTTGAGGATTTGGATTTTGAACGACAAGAAATCGGATCTTATCGAAATTTGGTTGTTTCTGCAACAGGTACGGGAAAAACAATGCTTGCTGCTTTTGACTATAAAAGACAATTGGCTTTTGGTGATAAAAAACTATTGTTCTTAGCACATCGGAAAGAAATACTAGAACAATCTATGAGAACTTTTAGAGATGTTTTGAAAGACTTCAATTTCGGAGGTTTGATGGTTGATGGTATCGTGTCTATTGATAATGATCATATTTTTGCTTCGGTACAAACCATGGTATCTAGCGATAATTATTTACAATTCCCGGCTAATTATTTCGATTATATTGTTCTGGATGAGACACATCACGCATCAGCAAGTACTTATCATAAACTTCTCGAATATTTTCAGCCAGATATTTTATTAGGGCTAACAGCAACCCCAGAAAGAATGGATGGAGTAGATATCAAGGTTTACTTTAATCATCGTATCGCTTCAGAAATCAGATTGGGTGATGCAATCGAACGTAAACTATTATCCCCTTTTGATTATTTTGCTGTTACAGATTCCTCTGATATCGACTTATCACACCTTAAATGGAATCGGAACGGTTACGATATATCCGAGCTTGAAAATCTTTATACAAAATCGAAGCAACGAGTTCAATTGATCATTGATTCCTTGGAAAAATATGTAACCGATACAACTCAAATGAGAACCGTCGGATTTTGTGTCAGCATCGCTCATGCTAATTTCATGAAAAACAGCTTTAACTCCTATGGTATAAAATCAGAGGCACTTAGTTCCGAGACTTCTGGAGATGATCGGAAGCGTATCATTTCAGAATTCAGAAAAGGCGAATACAAATGCATTTTTACAGTAGATCTATTGAACGAAGGTGTTGATATTCCTGAAATAGATACTCTCATGTTCCTTCGTCCAACACAGTCTCAAACGATTTTCCTGCAACAACTTGGCAGAGGTTTACGATTATCGGATAACAAAGAATCTTTAACCGTTCTTGATTTCATCGGTCAAGCTCACGAAAATTATGATTATACCTTTAAATTTAGAGCATTAACTGGAAGAAGCGATAAGCCTCTCAAAGAGCAAATCAAAAATGAATTTCCCAATTTGCCTGCTGGATGTCATATTCAGATGGAGAAAATAGCTAAAGAATATATTTTGAGAAATATTAACAATTCGAAAACAGATGAAAAGGCATTGAGAACGATGGTAGAAAACTATTCATTGCATTTCGATAGTGAGCTCAATTTGCCGA
This sequence comes from uncultured Mageeibacillus sp., assembly GCA_964346085.1. GTDB lineage: Bacteria > Bacillota > Clostridia > Saccharofermentanales > DTU023 > UBA5436. The sequence goes on from CAYFSZ010000056.1 coordinate 6,864, forward strand.
ACTTCTTTCATAATTACGAAATTAAACAAGTACAATTCTATTCTAAGCCGAAACGTACTTTCAATAAATTACTCTTTGATGTTGGGATCAAAGAAGAATACAAAGTAGCTGACGCAAATGAATTCGCTCAATCTCTTAGAAGAATTTCTCAAATTAATTCGAAACGATTAATTTCATTCTCTCTGAAATATTTAGCGAGTGATTTTTCGACAAAAAGTTTCTCTGAACAAGATTTCAGGCTGTTAAACATGCTTTACTTTGCGATCTGGAATAGTCCAAAGAATGAAAGCTATGAATCTTCATTTAAACATCTTAAAACTAATAATGAAGATATCTTTGAAGAAATCATCACCTTATTAAAAATGAATGAACAAAATCGAAAAATCTTAGAGCTAGAATATGAAGAGAAACATATTCCATTAGATATTTACGCCTCATATACCACCGATCAAATTTTCGCAGCGTATGGCAAAAATAATAACAACTATAAGTTTCCATTTAGAGAAGGTGTGTATTATTTCAAAGATGAAAATACTGATGCTTTCTTCATTACAATAAATAAATCTGAAAAGGACTATTTGCCTTCAACAATGTATAAAGACTATGCCATTAATAATTATTTGTTTAATTGGGAATCGCAGTCAATTACATCAGTAGAGTCTTTAACAGGACAAAGATACATCAAAAATGAAGAAGGACATAAAGTGCTGTTATTCGTCAGAGAGAATAGAAAAAATTTCTCAGCAACTGCTCCCTATATCTTCATAGGGAATGCAAAATATGTCAAACATCAAGGCTCAAAACCAATTGAAATCATATGGAAACTGGACCATCCAATTCCTGAGAGGATCATATCAGAATCGGCACTTAGAATTATTGTTTAATCCCCCCTACTCCTTCACAATTCTTGCGCCGAAGGGTGCGAGTGCGAGGCCGGCAAACTTGAAACATTGAAGACCAAAAGGGATGCCAATAATGGTGAGACATAGAATTGCTCCATTAATACAAGCCGCAATAGCTAGAGGTAGCCCACCAAAAATAATCCAAAGTACATTCAGCAAGCAACTCATTGCACCACCTTGATTGACCACTTTTTTACCAAACGGAAAAAAACATAATTTTGAAATTTTAAACGCTTGTACTCCCACTGGAATACCAACAATCGTAATGCACCAAAGCACCCCTGCTAGAACCCATGCAATTCCTTGCCAAAGTCCAGCAAAAATAAACCACAATATATTGCCCAATAATTTCATGTTGTTTTACCATTCCTTTTAATAAACATCTTGGGTAATTATATATCAAAAAGTAAAAACCGGAAATAAATTTCCGGTTTTACTAAAGTTATTTCATAGTTTCTTTTTTCTTTCGTTTCAGTACGATCATCATCCCACCTGAAAGCAATAATAACATTGGATAATAGATATTCCTACGTTCTCCTGTAGAAACTAGCCTATTTCTCTTGTTATCTGTCGGTTCTGTTCCCGATTCTTTCGGAGGCTCCTCATTCAGCGTATTGATGACATCAAACCCATCATACGTGACTGAATATCCCTCGACCGCAAGTTCATGTAATGAATATTCAATGAGTTCTCCCAATTCATTATAGGTTGGTAAATCTTTAAATGTAAATTCCATACCGGTCTCTTCATTTAATATTACGGAATCAATGATTTGTTCATCAGCTAATAATTGAATCGTGATACTCTCTGGACGAAGATTCTTTTCATTGTCATTATCTTCCCAAATTTTTTGTCCTGAAATTTCTTTCATTTGTAATACGCTTCATCTGAAACACCTGTCTCTTTGAGCGTATAAGTTCCCAATTCAAGATTTCTAAACTCTATCAATCCATTTTGATTACTGCGTTTCTTTTGAACTGCATTTCCATCTTCATCAAAGATCGTAAACTCAACGTTCGCCAAAATTCTTTCAGAATAAGCGTCATATTTAGATACAATGACATTACCCATGATTTTACTATTCTCTTTTTTCACGGCAATAATTCCCAATTACGAAATCAGAACTGATGTTCGAAAAATCTACGCTAACAAGATTCTTTGATTGAAAAGCATGCTCACCGATTTCTGTGATATTTTGTCCTTCTGCATTTGTTGCAGGGAAAACAACATTCTTATATTGGGATAAAAATTCCAAACCACTCGAAGAAAAACCAGTGATGATTGTTCCATTATAAGTAAAATCGGAAATTTCCTATTGTCCAGTTTGTAAGGAATTAACAGTCGCGTTATCTTCTGAGGAATTAATGGTGTCAGCTTGACTTGATTGTTCTACGTTTGAAGAATCAATATCAGATCTTGAAGTCGAAGATGTTTCTGTCGCATTAGAAGTTGGAGATATTTCTGACGAATCAGACGCTTCTATCTCTTCAGTCGTTTCTGTAATTATGGACTCTATAGTTGCTTCTGAACGGTCAGCCACATCAGTACTATCTGAAGTTTCAGATATTTCATTGTTGTTCGTAAACTGTACTTACCGATAACCGTCAAAATAGTGGTAAATGTAAAGGTTGTTACTGT
>CAYFSZ010000057.1:0-1149 GCA_964346085.1 uncultured Mageeibacillus sp.
CTAACTGCCTAAATCTAGTAATTTCCGTCCCTCGACGTAGCTTTTTGCTACATTCCGACGGACGGCTTAGCGCTGCAAATCGTGATTTTCCGTCCATCACGCAACTCGCAACTACATCTAAGAACCCGACACCTCAAAAATTTCAAAGGGACTAAAAAATCAATTCATATTGTTTTACTCCTAATTTTTTACATTAGTCATCTTCGAACATTAACGATTTTTGAGAAATCTCCGACTTTCCTGTGTTAGAATATAGCAACACAAGGAGTTGCATATGCAAAAGCCAAAACGAATTAATTTGATTTTTACTTTTATTATTGCCTTTCTCTTAATAAGCATTGCCGTCTTCATACTAAGTCCAACGGTTCTTTTTAGAGTGCAAAGATTTTTTCTTGGCCAAAGCTTAAGTAGTCGTTTTACTGAAAATAACGAATATATTTTAGATTTGTATCAGTTATCTGAGCAAACTGAATGGGTAGAGAATCAGAGTTTGTTATTAGTTAATCAGAATCATCCAATATCTGAAAATTTCGAACCTAATTTAGCTGAATATCGTGATTCTGGTGTTTTGATGAATGAAGCTATGCTAATAGCATATGGAGAATTATCTGATTCGGTTCTACAAGAAACGGGAACAAAAATGTATGTCAGCTCTTTATATCGCAGTCCTGAAGAACAAGCGGAAGTCTTTGCAGAGGACCCAGAACACGCTATGCCACCCGGATATTCTGAACATCATACTGGATTGGCTGTTGACGTTTATGTAGATGGATTTGGTGGAATTAATTTCATCGACAGTCCGGCTGGTCAATACGTCAATCAAAATGCGCCTCAATTTGGATTTATTATCCGCTATCCCGAGGGCAAGGAAGACATTACAAAAATTCCGTTTGAGCCTTGGCATCTCCGTTATGTTGGTTTTCCTCATTCAACGATAATGGCTAACAAGTTTTTGACTTTGGAAGAATATATTGATTCTCTTGAAATCGGAAAAATTTATCAAACCGATAATTATATTGTGAGTCGTCAAAATCCTGATGAACCTATGTTTCTTCCTGAGAATATGAAAAATGTGACTTATTCTTTCGACAATACTGGGTATATCATTATCACAGCAACGATTTATTAATAGGGTTTTGCACTTTCCTC
>CAYFSZ010000057.1:1249-9366 GCA_964346085.1 uncultured Mageeibacillus sp.
TACACGGGTATTTGTCACTTTCCTCGTTTACCCGTGTACAGCTGGCACAAGTGTTTTTCGCAAGGAATGAATCCGAACATAAAAAAATCCTTTTTAAGGGATACCCTCAAAAAGGATTTTTCTTGACTTTCAATTTTTAAGATAGAATTTACTTCAAATCTGTGCAATAGAACTCATAGCAAGCATTGCCAATTGCTTCGGCGAAGATTTTTTGTTGTTCTTCTGATGTAAGAATTTGCAGATCGAAGGTTTGATTTTCTTGTCCAATCTCAATTTCCAAGCTATTCAAATTAATCAAGCGTAGGCTTGGAATAACTTTTTCTGTCCATCCCTCTTCACCCGAATAGGTTAAGCCAGGAATTAATTGAGAAATATTTTTTTCTGTTAATTGAGCAAGACGTTGCCTACCGTCTGTGTCATACGCAATATACGCAGGTTTTTCAGAGGATGTATCAGTGATTGTTTCGGATTGAGCTCCAATTGCTGCGCTTTGATTTCCTAGGTATTCAACTAAACTGCCAGTCGTCTCTCCTTCTGCATTTCCAAATTTTAAATTAATAAAAATACGATTTGTATATTGTCTTTCAACGTCTAATAGTAAACGTTGATCAGTAGAGACACCGATTTCTGGGAACAACTCTTTTGTTGTCGCATCATCTTGCGATGCATTCTGAATGGCTTGTAACGTTGGAATCAAACTTTCCAAACGTTGACTTTGGAAATTCTGTTCCTTTAATTCCTCTACAAAATCTCGGATGATATCTTCTCCAACAAAGGCTGCTTTTTGTGTATCTCTTTGATATTTTGCATCAACTAAGATTACTTCCGCACCTAACGCTTCAAGATTTCGTTTAGTAGATTGCTGGATTCCTTCAAGAATTGATTGTAAATTAGCTTCTGAATTTTCTGGTAACAACTCCGTTTCACTCTCGAGTTGATTTTCATCTGCGATTGCAGATTCTGCTGTCTCTGATTCAGTTGTTAAATCTGCTGATCCATCAGCTAAATCTGTTTCTGCAGTAGCAGCAATACTTTCGGTCGCATCTGATGTCTCATCTGACGCTTCTGTCATGGCATCTTCCCTCGCTGTAATAGAGAGATAAACTGTGACATTTTGCAAGGCCGTTTCATCTTTTAATTTATTCTTATACAAGTCTAAATTGACATTGTGATAAATCGGGACAGCTGAATCATATGGCCAGCTCCAAACATTACGATTGTTCTTCGTTGTCTGTTGAACCGTCATTTCATTTATCGGTAGTTCATCGGCATTGTTGATAATTTCTTGCTCTTGAGCCTCATCAGCCTGACTTTGGACAGATTCAAATTTTGCAAGTCTATCATATTTTTCAGGATTTTTACGTACGACAAAAAAACGAACAGTTAACGTTATCGTACTTATCAAAAATAAAATAGAAATAATTTTAAATGCTTGTTTTTGGGACATATGCGTTATTAAATTCCGTACTTACTAGTTAACAATTCAATTAAGCGATCAGCCATTTTTCCGATTTCTTTTTTGTCTTCGCCTTCAATCATAACGCGAATCATTGGTTCTGTACCTGATGCTCTAACGAGAATTCTACCTTTACCTTGTAAAGATTTTTCTTCTTGACGAATGGCTTTAGCAATATCTTCGTCAGACATTGCTGCTTCTTTTCGATCATTAGGAATTGTTGCATTTTTCAGAACTTGTGGTAGAGGTTGCATCATCATACGAGCTTCAGATAAGCGCTCCTCCATATTGTGCAAGGTTTTGAGTAATGCCAATGCACTAAGCATACCATCACCAGTCGTTGAATGATCAATTAAAATAATATGACCACTTTGTTCGCCACCTAGCAAAATTCCTGATTTAAGCATTTCTTCAAGAACATAACGGTCACCAACTTTTGTTTTGACAACTTCCATCCCATTTTCTTCTGCAAAGATGTCCAATCCTAAGTTGCTCATGATAGTCGCACAAATTTTATTGTCTTTTAAGTCGCCTTCTTCTTGTAATCCTTTTGCGATGATTGCCATGATTCCGTCACCATCAACTAAAACACCATTTTCATCAATTGCAAGCATACGGTCAGCATCCCCATCGAAAGCAATGCCAATATCGCATCCTTCACGACGTACAGTCTGTGTCAAACGTTCTAAATGTGTTGATCCACAATTGCGATTAATGTTTTCGCCATCTGGCTCAATTCCAATTGCAATCACTTCTGCCCCTAAGTCAGAAAAAATCCCAGGAGCAATATGATAACTTGCGCCATTGGCACAATCTAACGCAATTTTCATGCCACTTAAATCAACACTCATTCTGCGTTTTAAATGTTCAGAATAATCTCTTGCAGCATTTGTTTTTGTAATACGATGGCCAATTTGTGCTCCGATCGGACGATTTTCTGATTCAGAATATTTGTTTACTTCTTCTTCAATCAAATCTTCGACATGATCAGGTAATTTATACCCTGTGCTTGAGAAAAATTTAATTCCATTGAATTCAAATGAATTGTGAGATGCTGAAATCATAACTCCCGCATCACATTTGTATTTTTTTGTTAAATAAGCAATACCAGGTGTTGGAATGACGCCGGCTAAAACAACATCAGCCCCGGCAGATGTGATTCCTGCAACAAGTGAAGATTCCAGCATACCGCATGAAATTCTTGTATCGCTACCAACTAAAATCATTGGTTTGTGGCTTTTTTCTCCGGTCAATACTTTTGCTCCAGCATAACCTAAACGAAAAGCCAAATCTGGTGTTAATTCTTTATTGGCAACGCCTCTAACGCCGTCTGTTCCAAATAATCTTGCCATGTTTCCTCCTGAAATGCGATTCACTATTCTTGATCGTATTCTCTAACCGCAATTGTAATTTCTTCTGGGGTAATATAATCAGTTCTTGTATATAAAGCCGTATTTTTCTTAATTGTAATTTCGACACTCTGTATGCCAGTTTTTTCAACTTGTGCTAAATCAATATAGGCTTCTACATCTCTGTTTGTTAAAGTATCTAAAAGATCTTTTCTTCCTGTTAAAGAGATCTGGATTGTCTCGGTCGGATATGTTGCTTCAAAACCTTTTAATTTTAATTCTTCTACATTTTGATAATTCAAAGCAACAGAAAACGTTTTTGAGGTAATTGGATTGACAGTTGCTTGAACATATAGCCAAAGCATGGAAGCCAACACAAATGATACAAAAAACATTAATATCTGACGAGAGCGTTTGAATTGTCGGCCAATTCCTTGCGCACGTTCTCTTTTTCTGAATATCTTAAATCTTTTCTCATCTTCATCATCAAGTGATAATAAGCGATGTAATTGTGTCCTGAGAGCATCACTATTGTCTAGAACAAATAATCGACCATCAACAGCTATGCTAATTGTCCCTTTTTCTTCAGAAACAACAATTGCGAAAGCATCACCCATTTCACTTGCGCCAATTGCTGCACGATGTCTAGTTCCAAAATCTTTTCTTAAATGATAATTATCGGATAAAGGAATGTGAATTTTTGCCGCAGAAATTCTGCCATTACGAATTAGGATTGCACCATCATGCAAAGGTGTTCCATTGTAAAAAATCTGTTTCAAAAGACTCGTGGAAATTGGGGAATCCATCTGAACAGCATTCTCTTGATCTTGCAAATCACCAAGCGGAGTTGTTCGCTCCATCACAATCAAAGCACCTGTTTTGGTCAATGACATTTCGTGGCAAGCTTGCACGATCGATTCTATCATCTGCGAAATCGTAGTTGCCGTGTTTTCTCCTTGATATTCACCACCTCTAAAATTGAAAAAACCAAGACCTGAACGACCTACTGTTTCTAGTGCACGTCGAAGCTCTGGTTGGAAAATAATCACGAATGCGATGGAGAAAACGGATATTGTATTTAAGAGTAAAAAGCTCAACAAGCTAAGCCCAAAGATACGAGCAATGGTTGTTAAAAATACAATAAAAAGAATCCCTTTGAGTAATTGCCAAGCTCTTGAATCTCGAATCAAGCGAAGAATATAGAAGAAAATAATCGTGGTAATCAAAATATCCACAACCGCCAATGTAATATCTAGGGGTTGTCCGATAAATAACACTCCTTCTTTCAGCGATTCAAATATTGTGCGAAAGAAAGTGATTAACTGATCTAATTGTCCTCCATTTGTTGCCAAAGCAATCCTCCGTTTCTGAAAAATATTATAACGTGTAAAAGCGAAGTTGTGAACTATTCATTGATAATTCACACTTCGCTTTGTCAATTTGTTTGCATCACATTCTAATCTATGTAGTTTTTTGCTATCTATGCAATAAAGGACTGATTTTTTTGTATATCAACAAGATAATCGCTGATACGATAATTCCTTTAAATAAATTAAACGGAACAAAAACAAATAACAGCAAAGATCTCATATCTGTAACAAGCTTATTCCCCACTGCTTGCGACATCCCGACTAATGAATCAAGGGTAAATCCCATAACTCTCGCATAGAACGGTAAATTAATGTAATAGTTAATAATGACGCCCATAATAATCATTGCTAGTGTCCCAATTGCCAAGCTAACAATCGCATTTTTTCTAGTTTTCTTATGCTGATATATCGCACCTGCAACAAAAACAAAGCCCCCACAAATGATGAAGTTACTTAACTCCCCAATGAATGCTGTTTGACTGAACGGTAAATGCGACACATTCTTAATGAACTCAATAATTAAGCCTGTCCATGGGCCCATCGCAAAAGCACCGAGCAAAGCTGGAATTTCTGCAAAATCAAACTTCAAGAAAACAGGGATAAGCGGAATATTGAATTCCATATACATCAAAATAATTGCCACTGCAGATAAAATACCTGTTTTGGCAATCCAGCGTGTTCTCTCACTTGATTTTGTTGGTTGATACTGTTTTGTTTTTTTCATTTCTAAATCCGACATTGAAATTTCCTCCTTGGATCTTTCTTCTGTCGAAGCAAAAAGCCCCGACATATGCCGAGGCTGTTAAAAACTAGATAATATAGACTAGTTTCGCTTCCTTCCATCCAGACTATACTGTCGGCTAAGGATTCTCACCTTACCAATCTCATTTGAGAGTCGCGGGCTTATGATTTCTCAATTACCGCCGGTAGGGACTTACACCCTGCCCCGGAAACAATTTCTTATTTTATTTTACACTCAATGTTTTATTTGCTCATTGCATTGAGTTTTTTAGCAATTTGTGATTTTTTGTGTGAAGCTTGATTTTTGTGAATCAATCCTTTAGAAACAGCTTTATCAAGTTTCTTTTGAGCAGCTAAAGCTTTTTCAGCCGCATTGTCTGCGGAAGTATCTAATGCTTCATGTGCATTTTTCAAAACTGTTTTTAATTCGCTTTTTCTATGTTTATTAACTTCAGTTTTACGAGCGATTTGTTTCACACGTTTCATTGCTGATTTAATATTAGGCATTCTCTCACCTCCTGCGGCATAATTTCAGATAGTTATTTTAGCACGGTATTACTGCCTGTGCAAGTCGTTTCTTGAGTTTTTATTTCTATCTTTTCAAGTGTAGCTTTTTTATAGAAAATTCTCAATCTGTTGCATGGTTTTTTTGATAGATTTACGAATGCAAAAAATCAATAACACTGTTAAAAGAGTATTAAGGGCTAGCCCAAGAACCAGACCAATTTCAGGTGTCAATAGTGTTTTTTCTTTCAATGAGAAATAGATAATCAAGCCAAATATTGTTCCTAGTATCATATTCAACAGCAAGCTAAACAAAACTGTTTTATTTTTCTTGATTGGATAAATTTCATTTTCCCAATCCAATACCGGATGCGAGCAATCTATCAGTAGCGATACTAAATTGGCGTTGACGGTAGCCCATACATAAGTAATTAATGGCAAAATGAACAAACGAACTGGAATCGCAAAGAAAATAATTCCAGCAATCAGGATGAGGAAAAATACAGTCCCCGAGACAGCGATGGAAAAAAGACTTTTGACCAAGAACTGTTTTTGATAGGAAACTGGCATCACCATCAAATAGGTAATTTCACTGCCCTCTCGTGATATCGCTGAATTGTTCATCGTGCTGTGTCCACAGAAGACATAACCGATAATTGAAGTTCCTAGACAGGCTAGTGCAAGTATTAGCCAAAAATCTTCTCCTTGTAGACTTGATAAATGAGAAGAAATCAACGGCTTAAGATTTTTGAGCATGGTTCCCATTCCTTGCTTAGTCGAAGTATTTATTAATAGTGGAATCACCATCGCCAGCGGAACAATCAATTGCCCAACAAAATAATTAATCATCATGTTCGGATTGCGAAGTAAGAGACGCCATTCTCTTTGAGCAAATGCCGCGAATGGTGATTTTTGTGTGCTTTTTGTTTTGCTTTGACTTTTGTTTTTCTTGCGGCTACTTTTAGCCATGCCAATGTTTTGACCTGGGCGAAAAAATTTCTGTGCAACGATAAAGGCTACTAGAATGGATGCAATCGTCATAACAAGAATGATTGCAAGGCATAATAATCCGTTCCATCCATCCGTGGTAAGGAAACGAAGCAATGGTCCTAAAGTCACAAAAATATATTTTAGAAAACCGAGGGAATTATTGGAGAATGCATTCGTATTGAGGTTAGGGCTCCCGCTTGTGTCTAGTCCTAAAGCACTTGAGCCCAGCGCAAAAACCAATACCAAAATCAGTATCACAATTTGTGCCACTGTCATGAATCGGTCTTTATTTCTAGCAATTTTCGTCAATCGCATCAAGAAAATGCAAATAATGACTAAAATTGCGACTGGGAAAACAGGTAGAAGGATAACGGAGCAGAAAGCTTTGGCGTAAAATACCCAAGATGCCCCTTTGTAATAGCCATATGTAGCTAATAATGGAAGTCCTAAAACTAGCGGCAAAAGCATTTGATGCATCGTGATAAAAGCAAATCGACCAATCATGATTTCACCAAACGGGATTGGCATCGCCATCAATCTATCCTGATCTTTCGAAAAAGCTAATGTTGAGAACGTAAAGAAAAAGCCATAAATGATGGTTATCATAAAAAACATTTCTAGTAGACCGTTTAAGATATTTTGATCTTGCCCCATTGCAATCATTGGTGGGAACAAGCCCTTCCCATACAACACGGCTATGAATGGTAAATAAATTCCAAGCAATGCATAAGTGATAAGTGAGTACCATTTTGCTTTTTGCTTTTTGGATTTTTTTCTACCCCAAGAAGATTTTTCGAGTTCTAGAGCTGAACCAGATTTAAAGAAAATCTTGATGAGCAAGAGAATCCTTTGCCAAGAATTCATATTACTCACCTTCTTTCATTGTTGAATATTCTTGTGCATCCGTTAATTCGAGGAAAATTGATTCCAATGAAGAGTCTTTTGCGAATTTTGCTCTGAGCTCTTCAATCGTCCCTTGAGCGACAATTTTTCCTTTTTGAATAATGATAATTTCATCACAAACTTTTTCTGCCACATCAAGCACATGCGTTGAGAACAAAACCAGATTCCCCTGCTTCGTATGATGCGCCATCATGTCTTTCAGGATAAAAGCGGATCTTGGATCCAGTCCAGTCATCGGTTCATCCAAAATCCAAACAGGCGGATTTTGTACCAAAGCTGCCACCAAAAATATTTTTTGGCGCATACCATGGGAATAAGTGCTGATTCGATCGGAAAGAACATCTGTCATTTCAAATTTATCTGCCAGTTCCTTGATTCTTGCTTGTCGTGTATCAGCATCGATGCCATATATGTCAGCGATGAAATTGAGATATTCCTGTCCTGTTAAGCGCAAGAAAGCATTTGGCTCATCTTGAACAAAAGCGAATTGGCGTTTTGCTTCAAGCGGGTCATTATTGATGCTATGATTGTTGATTGTGACATCGCCTGTATCAGGATGAAGAATCCCTGTAATCATTTTGAGAGTTGTCGTTTTCCCCGCACCATTCGGGCCGAGCAACCCGTAGATTTTTCCTTGTTCTAGGTTAAGAGTCAAAGCGTCGACTGCTTTTTCCTGATTTCCATAGGATTTACTGATATTAATAATTTCTAGCATATGATTCTCCTGTTTACAGGTGTTTTGAGGTTATTATATCACCTTCGTTTGAATATAGCTGAGAAAATCCACGCTTGTTAGATGGCTTT
>CAYFSZ010000058.1:0-9152 GCA_964346085.1 uncultured Mageeibacillus sp.
TTATGGGCTAAATTGCTAAAATCGTACATACCCATAATTTATGATTTAACGAAACTGCATTGGTGATAAAACCACCAATCCCCTAAATCTCTGCCCAGGATTGGCCGATTTTGACTTCGGCGATGAGAGGGATTTTGAGTTTGACGACATGTTCCATTTCGTATTGTAGAATTTCTTTAACCTGATTAACTTCCTCATCAGGTACTTCCAAAATCAATTCATCGTGCACTTGTAAAATCATACGTGCTTTTAATCCTTCAGCACGTAATCTTTCACTAATTCGAAGCATTGCCATTTTGATAATATCAGCTGCTGTTCCTTGTAATGGCGCATTCATGGCTGCTCTTTCGCCAAAACTTCTGGTGAAAAATTGGCTAGAATGAATCTCTGGAATATAACGGCGACGTCCGTATAATGTTTCAACGAAGCCATCATTTTTTGCTTTTTCGACAAGTGAAGCTAAATAAGGTTTAACATCGCTATACAAAGCATAATAAGCATCGATATAATCTTTTGCCTCTGCGACTGTGGATTTTAAATCTTGTGATAAGCCGTAACCACTAACACCGTAAACAATACTAAAGTTCACCGTTTTAGCTAAAGAGCGTTCGCGCTTACTAATCTCTCCTGCTTCTTTACCAAACATCGAAACAGCGGTATTCGTATGAATATCGACATTTTCATTGAATGCTTTGATTAATTCGGCATCGCCTGACAAATGTGCCAACAAACGTAATTCGATTTGGGAATAGTCTGCCCCCATGAGAACATAGCCAGTAGGTGCTGCAAACACTTCGCGAATTGCTTTGGATTTTTCAGAACGAACAGGAATGTTTTGTAAGTTCGGATCTTTACTTGATAAACGGCCAGTTGTCGTTAATGTTTGATGATAGGAAGTATGAATACGTCCATCTTTGGCATCGATTGATTTGCGTAAACCATCAACAAATGTTGAATTCAATTTGCTAATTTCACGATATTCAGTAATCAAGTCAATCACAGGATGTTGACCTTGTAATCGTTCTAACTCACCAGCGGCAGTTGAATAATACCCGCTCGCTAATTTTTTGCCAGCAGGAAGTCCTAAATCATTAAATAAAACATCACTTAATTGTTGGCTGGAGTTGATATTAAATTCTTTGCCCGCCTGCTCATAAATTTGTTTTTCTAAATCTAAAAGTTGTTGATTCATGATACCATTTAAATCATCAAGTTGTTCTTTATCCGCAAAAACACCTGCTTTTTCCATTTCAAATAAAACACGAGCCAACGGCATTTCTACGGAGTAAGCTAATTTTTGCATTTTGTATTCACGAATTAACTCACGCTGAATATCATGTAGTTTCAACATACTCACCGCTTGATGTTTCGCATAATCGATGAGTTCTTCGCGGCTTGGTTTTTTCTCCAAAATAACAAAAGGCTTTTGGAAAACGGTTTGGAAAACAGAATCGAATTCTTCGGCTTTTCCTTGATTTAAAAGGTATGCCGCTATTTGCACATCAAACGGCTCAATCATCAATGGATCAAAACCACTATCATGCAGCCATTGCTTATAGTTCCAAACAATCACATTATTCGGTAATTGATGGATACGGTCCCATTCCATTTGTAATTCTAGAGGTTCAAGCAACACAAATCCTGCTGCTTCACTATACATAAGGCTTTCTCCAGTGTTCATCACTAGCCAAACAATTTGTTCATTACCTGTCGCTGTCAAAAATTCATCAAATGAAGTACATGACGAAATTTCAGACAAATCAATATCTTTAAACACATCAGTTTCTTGCGTTAGACCAAATCTTTCGAACATGGTTTGAAAACCCATTTTCGCGAAATAATTTGCTAAGATTTTTTCATCTGGATCTTTGACAAATGTTGCTCCAATATCTTTTTCGACTGGCACTTCACAATTAATCAATGCCAACTGATAGGAAAGCTCAGCATCAGCACGATTATCAATTAATTTTTGGCGATATTTTTTGTCGACTTGTTCTGGATCTGTATCTAGCAAATGATAAATATTCTCAACAGTTGAATGCGCGACGATAAGGTTTTGAGCTCCAACTTTGCCAATTCCTTTGACACCTGGAATATTATCCGATGAATCACCCATGATGGCTTTATAATCCACGAATTCTTCTGGAGAAAAATGATATTCGTCTTCGAAAGCTTGTCGATTCATCAAATCTTCATTGCTTGCGCCTTTTCTTGTGACTGGAAGAACGACAAACACATGGTCCCGAATGAGCTGAAAGCTATCTTTATCACCAGTGACAATAAAAACATCGTAGCCTTCTTTGACACCCATATCAGCATAAGTGCCAATTAAATCGTCCGCTTCAAAACCTGAAATTTCGACGCGACAAACATTAAGTGCATCAAGCATTTCTTTGAGCAACGGCATTTGAATCGCTAGGTCATCTGGCATCCCTTTGCGAGTTCCTTTGTATTGATCATACATATGATGCCGGAAAGTTTTGTCCTTCATATCAAAAGCAACCACCACATTATCTGGTTGAATCTTTTCCTTATAATTCATGAACATGGTCAAGAATGTAAAAACGGCTCCACTTGGTGTTCCATCTGGAGTCGTTAGCATTGTTCTACCTGCATTTGCATAGAATGCCCTGTTAATCAAGCTATTTCCGTCAATTAACATTAAATGTTTTCTGTCTTTTTTTTCAAAAAATTGTTTGCTCAAAATAAGCCTCGTTTCAAATATTTCTTAAAAAAGTAAATCTTTAAAATAGATTAACACGGCAGCTCCAATAGTCACGACGATACCTAAAATTGTACCAATGGACATAAGCGCAACTTGCGTTCCATATTTTAATTCATTCGGATTTTCATCCATCATTTCACGATTATTCTTTCTCATTCAAATTCTCCAAATTCTTAATTATGTATTTCTTGAATTGCTTGATAAAGCATGCTGCCTGCGATTGCTGGTGTATCATAATATCCACCCTCAATAACGATTCCAATTGCTATCGGGCAACTCGGATCATCAATAAAACCAGTATATAATGAATTGGTTTCTAAGTCGCCTGTATCATTGACCGATTCAGCTGTTCCTGTTTTTCCACCAATTGTATAGCCTTCAATATATGAAGACACAGATTTTCCGTTCGTAACAGTGAAAATCAAATCGTTTTTTATAGTTTGTAAATCGGCATTACCATCAATTTCTGAGAAAACAGATGGCTCTGTACGATCATATTCATTCCCCAAAGGATCAACGAATGTATCAATTAAGTACGGCTGCATAATCTGTCCATTATTTGCAACTGCTCCAGACATCATTGCTAATTGCAAAGTTGAAACAGTTAATTCATTCACATCAATTGGCTGTCCAATCGCTTGCCATGATAATAAAAAGTTATCATTATCAAGTGCTTTATAAGTTCCGGTACGGGCAAGCAATTTACCAATATTTAATTCTTTATTAAAACCATATTGTTCTGCAGTTTGTCCCATAATGTCAAAGCCAGCTTTTATTCCAACATCTCCAAAGAAGTGATTACAAGAGACTGCAAAAGCAGTTGCCATATCCAATTGTCCATGACTATCTTCACCACGATTTTCAGTAACCGATCCTGGACCAATTAGTGGCTCAATCCCTTTACAAAACATTGTATAAACCGGATCGTATAAATCTGATTCAGACCAAGCCGTCCCTGTGACAATTTTGAATGTTGATCCGGGAGCATATTGACTGCTTATGCTTCTGTTAAACAATGCTGACTCGGGAATATCAGTCCATTCAATTACATTTTCTGGATATGTATTTGGCGTACTGACTGAACAAAGTATCTCGCCTGTTTTATAGTTCAACATAACAATTGAACCTTTAACACCATCTAATTGCTCTTGTGCAGCTAGATTCAAATCTGAATTAATTGTCAAAATAATATCGTCGCCGGTTGCACCCTTCCCCGTAAAGTCTAAGAGAACTTGCTTATACCATGGTCTTCCGGATCCAATTAAACGATCTTGATAAGCACCTTCGATTGTATTTCCTATATTATGTGTATAATCGCCAACTGTTTGAATCAAAGAACGAGCCAATTCTGAATTATCAGCATAATGACGTTCACCGCTTTCACTATAGGCAACTTTCACCATATCTTGTGAATAAATTGTTCCAGCATCGGCATAACGCGAACGCAAAGCTTCTTTATTTTCATTACTTGCTTGAATTAATAATGTTTGACTTTTGTTTTGTTGATAGACAACACCAGCAAGCATAACAACTGACAAAACAATAAAGAAAACAAATAAGATTTTCAAACTACGCATCAATTGTTTCATTTGCGATATGCTCCTTCCTCATTTCTACAGCAAAGGCCTAAGAATATGCCAACCATTAACCATTTTGCAATCATTGAACTACCACCTTTGGCAATAAACGGTAAAGTCGCACCAGTGAGCGGAATTAAGCCCGTTGTTCCACCGATAACAACAGCTGCTTCTATGAAGAAATATGTCCCGATGGCAAGAATGAGACTAGAAGTAAAGCCATCTCGCACTTTGGACGCTGCAAAAGCACCTCTTAGCCAAGCTGCAATAAAGCACATCAGAATCGATAAACCCATCACAATACCCATTTCTTCGCAGATAATGGAAAAAACCATATCTGAATTAGCTAGCGGTATAGACCAAGGATTCCCGACCCCAATGCCACGGCCAATCAATCCACCTCTCGCAATCGCTTGTAAACCGAAAATAATTTGTTCATTAAACGCATTAGGCTCTGTCCATAATGTTAGCCATCCATACAAACGGTTCTTGACATAATCTAACAGCTGGTATGCAATGAAGAAAATTGTCGAGCCTCCCAATAGAATTATTCCTGTTTTCAAATATTCAGAAGTCATCACGACAAAAACAATCAACGTGACAGGTAATAAGATCATCATCGAACCTAAATCTGGTAACAGCATAATTAAAGCAAAATTAAATCCTGCCCAACCAGCAAACATAATTTGCGTTTTGAGTGGAGGTCTAATTTTGAAAAAGTAGGCTAATACAATTAAGTATGAGATTTTCGCAAACTCTGTTAACTGCAATGAAAAACCACCTGGCAGTGTAATCCAGAGATTTGCCCCCCATTCAGATGCCCCTCTACCTAACAGTAAAGTTGCAATATAAAATAAAGGAGTGATGACCAAACATGCGTAATAGATTTTTTCTAAAAATCTTGTTCTTTGCACAATGACAATCACGATTGGTAATAAGATAACACCAACGACGGCCACACCCGCTTGCACAATAAAGTCTTTTTGTATATATGATAGAAACTCTTCATAGGTCCATGTTTCAGGTTGAATACGGTTCAAAAAGGCAAACCTAGATTGCATTACAAAGCCTAAGCTAGCTAAGAAAACGAAACTCGTATAAATTACTTCGTCAAAACCGTTAAACCATCGCCTAAAAAATAATTTTCCAAACTGTGTCACCATAAAAAATCCAGCAGCTAACACCAAATAAATTGGTCGTAATGGATAAAGTTCCTCAGGAAATTTAATCAAGATGGCTAGAATTCCTAATACATAAAAGATTGTTGTTAAGAACCATAATCCACCCGATTGTATTGGTAAATCGTAAAGTTCAGATTCGCGCCAATCTGCAATAGAACCAGAAAAGTCTTGCCCTGCTTCTGCAGCAGAATTTCGTTCATCTATAAAGACCATTACTCTTGAACCAAAGCGAATAATATCTTCATTTCTGATAATCTTCGGTTGATTAATTTTTCGATCATTTACATATATATTCGCGTTTGCTACTGCTGGTCTGATATACCATTTCCCTTCATGCAAATAAATAATGGCATGTCTTCTCAAGATATTCTTATCATTAAATCGTATATCTGAAGAACGCACACGACCGATAATTGTCGTTGGAAATAAAGAGTACGATTCGACAATATCACTACCTGAAAAAGACTGTGACATCAAAAAGAAACCATGAGCTGGTAAGCTATGTTGTTTGAACCTAACTAAAAGGCTTTTCAAAGAACGCAAAACCAAAAGCAGTGATGTAAAAAAAGCAATCACTGCAAAAGGATAGCGCATTAAATATGTAATATACTCGAGTATTTTTATCATTCCTCTATTATAAACAATTTTTTGCTTTCATAAAAGAAAAACAGCAAGCCATTACTAGCTTGCTGCTTTAATATTTCCACTTAAATTATGAATTAAAATTCGTGAACATTTGCATCGCTTGGTAATTCTTTTTCTTGATAGTCATTTCTATTTCTATCTTGACGATAATTTCTACGATTGCCACGATCACGCCCACCTCGATCATTTCTGCCACCGCGACGATTGTCTCTACCACCATCGCGATTATTGCGACGATTATCACGGTTTACAGGTTTTTCTTCATATCCTTCAGGTTTTTCTTCAGGATTTCTCATAGATAAGTTAATTCTACCTTGTGAATCAACTTCATCGATATAAACAGTGACTTTTTGTCCTGGTTCAACCATATCTTCTACTTTTTCAACACGTTCCCATGCCATTTTAGAAATATGAACTAAACCTTCTTTGCCAGGAGCATATTCAACGAAAGCACCAAAGTTCATTAATCGAGTAACTGTACCATCGAAAACTTCTCCAATTTCAGGATCAGTCACGATTGTTTTGATTATCTTTTTGGCTTTTTCAGCTGCTTCAGTGTTTGGTGCAGCGATATGAACATGACCAATTGCTTTATCTTCTTCGATATTAATTTCACAACCAGTGATTTCTGTGATTTGTTTAATCACTTTACCACCAGAACCGATAACTTCACCGATTTTATCTGAAGGAATATCGATAATGTCAATCATCGGAGCATAATCTGATAAATGATCACGAGGTGCAGCAATACAAGGTAAAATAACATCATTGATGATTTGCAAACGACCTTTTTTCGTCATCGCAAATGCTTCTTCAATAATTTCATATGTTAAACCTTTGACTTTGATATCTACTTGAATTGATGTAATACCTTCTGTTGTACCAGCAACTTTGAAGTCCATGTCGCCATGGAAATCTTCAACACCTTGAATATCCATGAAAACGATATGATCATTCAAATCGCCTGTTTCTTTATTTGTCATTAAACCGCAAGAAATACCTGCTACCGGGCGTTTGATAGGAACGCCAGCATCCATTAATGAAAGTGTGGATGCACAAACAGAACCTTGTGATGTGGAACCATTTGACATTGTAATTTCAGAAACGGTACGAATTGCATATGGGAATTCTTCAACACTTGGTAAAACAGGAATTAAAGAACGCTCTGCTAAGTCACCATGACCGATTTCACGTCTACCTGGAGAACGATTTGGTCTTGCTTCCCCTACGCTGTAAGGAGGGAAATTATAATGATGCATATAACGTTTTTCTGAGTCTTCATTAATGCCGTCTAATTTTTGTACAGAAGACAAGCTAGCTAATGTTGTAATATTAAGAACTTGTGTTTGACCTCTTTGGAATAAAGCGGAACCATGAACTCTTGGCAATAAGCCAACTTCGCATGATAAAGGACGAATTTCATTGATGCCACGACCATCAACACGTTTATGTTCTTTATATAAATACTCACGTAATACTGATTTTTCTACATAAGTAAATGCTTCACCAAAACGAGACATCCATTCTTCGTTTTCTTCTTCAATGATTGGTTTAACTTCTTCTCTGATTTCTCCTAAAGCATTGTCTCTAGCTTCTTTATCAGGATTTAAGATTGTTTCTTTCACACGATCATAAGCTAATTCGTTAACTCTGTTTTGTAAATCTTCAGGAATCGCGAAAGATGTGTATTCATATTTCGGTTTACCAATTTCTTTTGCAACTTCATCAATAAATTCACATACATTGATGATTTCTTTATGTGCTTTAATGATTGCTTCAAGCATTAATTCATCAGGTACTTCATTCGCACCTGCTTCAATCATGCAAACATTTTCTTTTGTACCAGCAACGGTTAAATCTAAATCACTGTTTTCTCTTTGTTCGAGATTTGGATTTAAAATGATTTCTCCATCGATTAATGCAACTTGAACACCAGCGATAGGACCATTGAATGGAACATCAGAAATCGCAACTGCAAAAGCGGAACCGAGCATTGCAGTAATTTCTGGAGCACAATCACGATCAACACTTAAAACTAAGTTGTTTAAAGTAACTTCATTTCTCAAATCTTTTGGGAATAAAGGACGCATCGGACGGTCAATCATACGTGATGCGATGATAGCATGATTACCTGGTCTACCTTCTCTTTTTAAGAAGCCACCAGGGATTTTGCCGGCACTGTACATTTTTTCTTCATAATCAACACTTAAAGGGAAGAAATCGATACCTTCTCTTGGTTTTGCAGATGTGCATGTTGATAAAACAACTGTATCTCCATGTCTAATCAAAACTGAACCATTTGCAAAATCTGCGATTTGACCAGTTTCGATTACTAATTTTTTGCCACAATATGTGGACTCGAATACTTTTTTAGTCATAAAACCTCCTAAATATTGGGGAAGCTATGGCGTAGTTTGTAGATTCAAACTCTGTTCTAGTGTATTTGGCGACTCACTTTTCGCATCACACTTGTCAGGATTTCAATCTACCTCCCACAGCCATGCTTCATGAATTGATTGAATAAAGGCGGGATAAACCCGCCTGATGATTATCTTCTTAAACCTAATTTAGCAATGATTGCACGATAACGTTCAATGTCATTTTTTTCTAAATAGTTGAGTAAGCCTCTTCTTTTACCAACCAAAGATAACATACCACGTCTTGAATGGTGGTCACCTTTATGAACTTTTAAATGTTCAGTTAAATGATTGATACGTTCAGATAAAATAGCAATTTGAACTTCCGGAGAACCGGTATCATTTTCATTGATTTTAAATTCGTCGATAATACTTGTTTTTTTTGCTTTGTCCATTATAATTTCCTCCTTCTCCCTCAGCAAAGTAAATGGTCGGACGATCCAAAAACATTGCCAGGGCAATCTTCAATATAATAATTGATAACTTGATAAAATGCAAATATAGAGATTGGCATGAAATCTTCATATTTGATCTAATTTACACGGGGTTTTGGCACTATTAGGGTTTACCCGTGTACTGCGTTGCACGGGCTATTGGCACTTTCCTC
>CAYFSZ010000059.1:0-8942 GCA_964346085.1 uncultured Mageeibacillus sp.
ATAGGGAATTAAGAGTTCTACCTTTAGCAACTGAAACTCTAGCGTAAGCAGCTACTCTTTTTTTCTTTTTTAGACTTGGTATTTTAGCCTCAATTTTTTGTATTCTTTTCATAAGAGTTCCTCCTTTCACCACTATATATCAATACTATTGGGCTATAAGTCAAGTAATATCAAGCATAAAAGGTATTATTGAAACTTTATATTTATCTATTAGTTTTATTGTAATTTTCTTAAATTCTTTATTATCAATTATCTTCTCATCTTTTAATTTCTTAAAAAACAAAAATGAAGTATAAAACTTGAATTCATTATTCATGATTGAACCTATCCTTGATATAACATTCATGTGAGCAATACTTCCTATTTTTATTTCCATAAGCATTAAAAGGTTTATGGCAACAAGAACAAGTGAAATTATAGTAAGCCTTACGATTTACCTTATCCAGGTTATTATTCCACCAATCTTGTCTGCATTTAGAAGAACAGAACTTTTTACTCTCATCAATTTCAACACCACAGTTTATACATATGTGTTTTTTCTTTTCAGAAGTACCAGTTAATCCATTTCGTCTACAATAGCTTTTTACAGTATTAACAGAGATTCTTAAAGCATCTGCTATTTCTTTATAGCTATATCCTTCTTTTCTTAGTTTTGTAATCATAACATTACCTCCTAATATCCTTAGGACAAAAAGAAGTAATTTGAGTAAAAAAATTTTTAAAATGAAACTGTGTTATAATTTAAATACGTTTAAAGATTTTTAGGAAATAATTAATAATAAAAAAGGAGTAAAAAATGAATTTAAATAGAGTGAAAGGAGAATTAAATGCCAATGACATAGAATCATTATTATACTGGCAAAAAGAAATGCAAAAAGAAATGGATCATTATGAAAAACCAGACGAAGATCCAGAAGATGATTTTTTAGATTTGTACGATTTTATTATGGATAAAATAGCATGGCATTATATAAAGCTAAGGGGAGAAGAAAAATAATTGTGATAAATTTGTAAACACAACGCGTGTTGAGTGTGTTGCCTTGATGTCAAGGGTGGAGAAATAGAGTTATTCAAAACACTGATAAATAAAGGGTTTTCAAGATTGGAGGATTTTCTGCCCAACATCTGGCGGTGCCTTTTAACCTTGGGAATCCTTATTTTTATTTATTGAGGAAACAGGTCGACCGCAAAAACTTGCGTAGGGTTGTGGAGACAGATTAGATAACTTCATAGGGTTGTGGAGATAGGTTAGATGTATTTAAAATTCAAAGAGATTTTTATTATTTTCTAGTAGTAGTAGGTATGATTGAGGGGCAACAAATCTAGGGACATTTTTTCGCAAGTCATCTAAAGTTATGGGTTGAATTTTTTGAAAACCCTTAATTTCCATGCCGTATCTATAATTCTCGAGATACTCATCAATTCTAGTAGAAATCTCCAAATTATTAGAATATTTTTCTTTCCAATCTGAAAGTGTATGTTTCTCACCAAAATATAAAATTCCACAAACTGCTTTTACGGGTTTACTAACATACATATATGCGAATTTGCAGTCTTTTGGAAAAGTCCTACGGTATTCAATTAATTTAATTTGATTTGAAATCTTTTCGTAAATGCTTGGCCAAAAACTCATTAGTGGCGTCATTTTTTCGTTTTACCTCCATTGTTGTTTTATACATCTGTTGTAATGTTATCACCTCTATCAAGCTTCGATATAGATGCAGAGCTTATCCCAATGGTATTCTTGTGCTATTACAATTGATCATTATCATCTACAATCTCCATAATATCAGAAATGTCACAGTCAAGAGCTTTACATACTTTTATTAAAATGTCAGTATTAACATTTTCATTTTTGCCAAGCTTAGCCATTGAAGCAGTACTAATACCAGCGGCTTCTCTTAAGTCCTTTTTTTCATGTCTCTATCTATTAGAAGTTTCCAAAGCTTTTTATAACTTATGGACAAAATTTCCACCTCACTTTAGTTACTCATATTAGTTACAAAAAAATTGCGAAATCAAAAGGTGTACGGAACACTATCAAAAATGGAAAAAGATGGACTTATCAAATTTATCACAGAGGAAAATAAACGTAAGATTTATCAAATCACAGAATTAGGAAATACAGTTTTACAAACCGAAATCAAACGAATTAAACGCTTATATCAAAATAGTTTGGAGGAGAAATAATATGAAAGATACCGTTAAAAAATTCATATTCTTTTCTATCGTGGATTATGAAGAAGAAGAAAAGTGGCTCATCAAAATGCATGCACAAGGTCTAAAATTAGTCAAAGCAGGCTGGTTTGTTTATACATTTGAAAAAACAAATCCTGAAAATTATGTCTATCAATTAGAATTTCTTGGAGAAAAACCTTCGGACGACTACTTACAAATGTTCAAAGACTTCGGATGGGAGTATATAGGCTGTTTATTAGGTTGGAATTATTTTAGAAAGAAAGTTAGTGAAATAGATGAAATTCATGATGGTGAAATCTTTTCTGACCCTGAATCAAAAGCAAAAATGGTGGAGAAAGTGTTTGCTTCAAGGGTGATTCCGCTGATTATTATTTTCCTCGCTGTTATTATCCCGAATGTTATTGGATTTCAAGATTTCAAACCAGGATCATTTGATATGTTCATCGGAATTGTTTTTATGGTTCTCTTTGTTTTATACCTCGTCCTCATTTTATATTTTAGCTATAAGTTGATAAAAAAGAGAAGGGAATTTAAACATTAGATATTAGGCAATTCAAATCATTTTCACATAAAAAAGAGGAAAGAATTCATTTCGAAATCTTTCCTCTTATTAATTAGTGTTTTTGATCTTTATGAATTATCAATCAGACGTCAGATTGTGTATCTTTTTCTTTCAGATAATCATTAAACCAGACTTCGTCTTAATGTTCGTTCGGATCATTTTCTGCATCTTCATGTGTTTCATGAATAGTGCCAGGTACATGATCAGGGCCAGCATAGATGGTGTACAACTTAAGCGGAGTATCACCAATATTTGTCACATTATGCCATTTGTCTGCAGGAACGAAAATCGCATCGTCATCATTCACTTCTTGTTCGAAAGTCAAATTGTCTTCGCTATCGCCCATTTGGCATAAACCTTTACCTTCTTCAATTCTGAGGAATTGATCAATTCCTTCATGAATTTCAAGACCGATATCATCGTTAGGCTGAATGGTCATCAAAGTAACTTGTAATTTTTCTCCCGTCCAAATGGTTGTACGGAAGTTTTTGTTTTCTTTGGTATAAGCCTCGATATCTACTACGTATTCTTCTTTTCCGTGATCTTTGTAATCAAAATTCATGTTTGTACTCTCCTTATTCAAATTTAGGACATATCAAACAGATGTTTCCTATGAATCTATGGTATCACACGTCTGAATTAATTCAATGAAAAGTGGATATTCGTAACTTTTTGGGTGAACTTGATACGTTTGTGGAAATGGCATCACGCAAAAATCACGAACTCAAATTTTTGCGTTATGAGAAAATAACGCAAAAATGGAGAAGTCAAAAAATTGCGTTACAAAAAAAGTAACGCAAAAATCGCGAGGTAGAGATTTTGAGTTATAGAACTAATTCAAGCGATAACGTAAAATCGCCAAAGTACAAAATTTGCGTTGCAAAAAAGGTAACGCAAATACTGCAAAACTAAGATTTTACGTTATCAGGCAGTAACGCAAAAAGAAGGAAAGTCATATTTTGCGTTAAAAATAAAATCAAAACAATAACGCAAAAAGAGATAAACA
This sequence comes from uncultured Mageeibacillus sp., assembly GCA_964346085.1. GTDB lineage: Bacteria > Bacillota > Clostridia > Saccharofermentanales > DTU023 > UBA5436. Next base: position 3,768 of record CAYFSZ010000059.1, read on the forward strand.
CAAATTTTGCGTTACGAAAACAACTAATTACATCAAGCAAAAACACTAAAGAACATAAGTATCGAAAAATAGTTTACTTTTATACTAAAATAGACATAGAAGATTCAATATAACGAACAGAACGAGGACCAAATGCAAATACTCATATTATTGTTATTAATCGTTATCTTTTTTAGACCAATCAATCGACTAGTTAAAGGAAATCATGATTTGGTAGATGACCAATTTGCTTTCTTACGTTGGCTGCTGATTCTTTTCGGCATCTTCATTGTGTTTTTCATGTTTTATTCTTTCGGACAGTTTGCTATCACCGGAAATAAAAAACATCTTACTCCTACTTTTATCATGTTTGGTCTTGGACTTTTTTATGGTGTGTTATTATTCATTATGAGACAGGCTTATCAAGTTCGCTACAGAGAAGATAGTAAATCATTTACGTTTAAGTCGATTTTCCGCCAGGCAACAATTCCGTTTGATGATATCAAACAAGTGAACTATTATCGCTCTCATCGCGGTGGCTCTGGAATTAGGATTAAAACACAAGAAGGGAAAAAGTATCGTTTGCCAATAGGCTTCTTTAATATGTTTAAATTGATGAAATATCTTCAGTTGAATCTTAAAGAAAATTTTTATCAGAGACCTCATCGCTGGCTAGATTTGTGGGGAAAAAGAAAACCGATTCCTCATGATCCTTTTCCTGAAGCAACAAAGTTATTAATAAAATTGGAGAGTAGACTTGGATCATCAAATCACATATTCTTTCCTTCAAGAAAAACAAAGCAGGGGCATGGAATATTACAGAAACCATCTAAGGCATCTTTGGTGCTATCCATTCTTCTTATGATTATCTCAAGTGTTCTCCTAATCCTTCTTGGATATCAGTATTATCGTTTGATGACAGGAGAAAGACCTTTTGAATGGGATATTGTTATCGTCACTGTGATAACAATTATTTTAGGTTTCATCGCAATTGTTCAGTTGCAGACTTACAAACATGCCTATTACTTCGAAGATAATCAGTCCTTTGAAGTAAAATATCCGAATTACGTTGAACCCGCAAAAATGAAGTTTTCTGAAATTAGTCATGTTGAAGTGAAACAATATAAGCTTTTTATTCGTATGAATTATCATGAAAGAAATCAGAATTTTATACTTGAGACAAGACGTTTTAAACCAGAAAAACTCATGCAATATTTAGCGAAAAATTTCCAGCTAGAAGAAGAATACAAAAATGGTGCTTTTACAATCAAACGAAAAGTGATTCAAATGCCAAATTTTGATATGGAATCTTGGAAAAGATGGTAAAGACACGTACATTAAAGTTTGTCAAAAAGAAACCATTCTTGCATAATATGAAAAAAATAAAAAAGAGGATCATATGATAAAAATAATATTCTTTGATGTAGACGGAACATTACTCGAATTAGGACATAAAGAAATTTCTGATAAAACTTTATATACTTTGAAAGAATTAAAGAAAAACGGCTTTTTACTTTGTATGGCGACAGGGAGAAGTAATGCTGCAATTCCGAAATTTGAAGGGTTTGAATTTGATATTTATTTGTCTTTTAATGGATCATATATACGAAATGTAAAAGAGCTAATTTACAAAAATCCTTTAAATTTTGATGATGTGCAAATAATAATTAATAATCTCAAAAAGATGAATAAAGCGATTGCCATCGGAAACGAAACAGATTTAGTAGCAAATGGAACCGATACAGATTTAACGCAATATTTTCAATTCGGTAATAATATCATTCATATTGCAGAGAATTTTGATGAACTGTGCAAAGCAGATGTTTATCAAATTATGTGTTCTGCTCGGAAACATGAATATGATCAGATTTTAGAAAACACAAAATATTCAATGATTGCTGCTTGGTGGGATCGAGCAATCGATATTATTCCTTCTGCTGGAGGAAAAGGAATTGCGGTACAAAAGGTTCTAGATTTCTATAATTTTACAACAGAAGAATCCCTTGCTTTTGGTGATGGTGAAAATGATTTAGACATGCTTCAAGTGGTAGGAACAGGCGTTGCTATGGGAAATGCAACAGAACTCGTGAAAGCGCATGCTGATGAAGTCTGTTTATCTGTTGCCGAAGATGGCATCTATCATTATTGTGTCGAAAATGAATTGATTCAAGCAATGCAATAATTCCAATTATCATAGAGGTTAAGTTAACAAAATGCGAAATAAACAATTTATATTCAGAATTGCTGAAAAGCGTGATGCTGATGCTATCGTACAAATTGAGAAAATTTGTTTTCCGATAGAGGAACAAATACCTGAGCAATACTTGCGGGAGAGAGTCGAGCTGATACCAGATTTTTTCCTGTTAGCAGAGGATGTTGAAACGGGAGAAATTGCGGGCTCAATATGCGGTCTTGCCACGAATAAAAATCAATTTGATGATTGTTTTTTTACTGATATCAATAGTCATGAACCTAATGGTAAGAATGTGATGTTGGTCGGTCTGGCTGTATTACCAGAATTTCAAAAACAGGGTTTGGCAAAAGAATTAATGAATCAATTTGCTGCATTTAAGAAAAAATCAGGTCATGAAACATTCGTATTAACTTGTGTAGAAAGCCTGGTTCCAATGTACGAAAAATTTGGTTTTCATGATTGTGGACTTGCACATTCAACTTGGGGCGGCCATGCATGGCATGAGATGAAACGTGAGCTTTAATTGATTGTTTCTAGATATTCTTACTTGAGCTGAAATCTGTTATATTCTATTGGAGTATATTGATTTGGAGAAAATATTTTTTTATGAAACTTAGAACCTCTTTTGCTATTTTTGCAGCACGTCTCGCAAAACTTTTTTTGAAAATATTCAAAAAAGGGGGGACATCTTATCCAGGGCAATTGGCATTAAAAATTGACCCCGATGTACTTACTCAATTAACGAAGGACAAAAAAGTAATTATTGTTTCAGGAACAAATGGTAAAACGCTGACCACAGCAATGATAACAACAATTCTGAAGCAGAAATACGATGTCATCACGAATGAATCTGGCTCTAATATGATGCAAGGTATTACAACTACACTCATTGATGCTCGCAAATCGAACCGAGAGCAAGTTGCAGTATTGGAAGTAGACGAAGCAAATATCCGCAAAATGACACCATATATTGATGTTGATTTTGCTGTGTTCACAAATGTATTTCGTGATCAAATGGATCGATTCGGTGAAATCTATACAACCTATCGCTTGATGTGTGAAGGTGTCAAAATTAATCCAAAAACGAAGGTGGTTTTGAATGGAGACTTATCTTTATTTAATACTGGTTCTTTAGAGAATTCAAAAATTTTCTATGGCTTTCAACATGAAGAGGCAGAAGAGGTAGTACCACATTACAATAGTGATGGTTTGCTTTGTCCAAAATGTCATAGCTTACTGAAATATCATCTCGTTACTTATAGTAATCTTGGACATTACCATTGCCCGAAATGTGGTTTTAAACGACCAAATTTGACTTATGGTATCACTGAATTAACGCAATTAAAGCAAGATAGCTCTTCTTTCAAAGTGAATGATTTTCCGTATCAAATTGAAATCGGAGGGTTATATAATATATATAATGCACTCGCTGCGATTTCTGTTTGTCGTGAATTAGGCCTATCAGAAAAAGAAGTGCAGCAAGGGCTGACTTTGCTTGAAAGAAAATTCGGGCGTCAAGAGATTTTCCATTATAAAGGAAAACGAATTGTCATAAATTTAATCAAAAATCCAGTTGGTTTTGACCAAATTGTTGAGTTGCTCGCTTTAGATGAAGAACCCAAAACAATTATCGGAATACTGAATGATAATCATGCGGATGGTAAAGATGTTTCTTGGATTTGGGATGGTGATTTTGAAAAGTTAATGCAACAACAAATTTCCGAGGTGTCTGTTGATGGCATACGTAAAGATGAGTTGCAACTAAGATTTGAAGTTGCAGGCGCTGAAAATGTTAAAGAGTTAAACGGCTTTGAAGACATTCTCAAAACGATTGAAACAGCGACGACAAAGAATGTTTATATTTTACCAACCTACACGGCATTACTTGATTTACGAGCACAACTCGCAAAAGAAAACCTAGTCGGCAAGGAGTTGAAATGATGAAAATTTTTAAAATTGCACATATGTACGGGAACTTGCTGAATACCTATGGAGATAATGGGAATCTCCTGATGTTGCAGTATCATGCAAAATTACAAGGTTTTCAAGTAGAAACAACAGTTGTTTCTCTCGAAGATGATTTTGTCGCAGAAGATTATGATTTGATTTTCATCGGTGGAGGACAAGACTTGGAGCAAGCCGTTGTTTCAAAAGATATTCAATTTAAGAAGGCTGAACTGGGCGCCTATATCGAAAATAATGGAGTCGTTGTAGCAATCTGTGGTGGATATCAATTGCTGGGGAAATATTATATTGCTGCGAATGGAGACAAAATTGAGGGGACTGGACTATTAAACTTAAGGACAGAATCCCAAGATGATCGTCGCTTTATCGGCAACATCACGATTTATAATGAAGAATTTGATGAAACATATGCTGGTTTTGAAAATCACAATGGGCTGACCTTTATCGAGGATCCAGTAAAACCGCTTGGCATTGTGCAATCAGGGAATGGTAATAATGGTGAGGACAAAACTGAAGGAGCGCATTACAAAAATGTGTTCTGTAGTTATCTACACGGACCTTTACTAGTACGCAATCAGCATTTAACAAAACGAATTATTGATACAGCTCTAGCTAGAAAAAACAAATAGATAAATCACTGAGTAGTTTCGTTAGTATTTTGCTGAAAAATAGAATTAAATAACAAATTTCCACACTAGCATATATGGGGGAGAAAATATGAGAAGTGTTTTTCAATTTGTGAAGAAGTATGGCAAATTTCTTTTTCTAACAACGATTTGTATATTAATTTTACTGGTTGTTCATTTCTCTGTTTGATTGGCTTTGTTTATGCCTTGCTTCCGCAGAATGAAGGAATGAATAATTACTTGCCTTGGCTTGTTGGAGGAATTTTATATTTCCCATTAGCTCTAATTCTCACAAAATATAAAGACAAAGAAAAAACATTTTCCATGCATAATGCGATTCAATTGGCATTGACTTCTGTTTGCAATCTTATTTCTTATACTCAAGTATTTTGAAGGAAAAAAACAAAAGAT
>CAYFSZ010000060.1:0-8899 GCA_964346085.1 uncultured Mageeibacillus sp.
TATGAAGATGAGTCTGTTCCTTTGGAAAATTCAATTCTATTATTTAATCAATTGAGAAAAAACAAAATCCCAGCCGAAATGCATTTATTTCAGCATGGACCGCATGGACTATCCCTTTCAAACCAACTGACACAAGGGCATCTTGGGGAAGGTGTTCAAAAAGAGTCAGAAGCATGGTTTGATTTGGCAATTACCTGGTTAGATTCACAGTTTGATAAAGAGTTTTAGTCGTTAGTAAACATTCTCAATATGAATTACATATTCTCGATCAAGGATTTTGTATATTCATGTTGAGGATGTTCAAAAATTTCTTCCGTTTCTCCAATTTCAACAATCTGACCATCTTTGAGAATCGCAATTCGGTCGCAGAGATGATACACAACCGCTAAATCATGAGAAATAAACAGACAAGAAAAGTTAAATTCTTGGCGCAATGTTTGAAATAAATCTAGGATTTGTGCCTGAACAGAAACATCCAGTGAAGAAACTGGTTCATCTGCTAACAACAAACATGGCTCTACGATCAAGGCAGCTCCTATCGCAATTCTTTGTAATTGTCCACCTGAAAATTGATGTGGATATCGGTCATAATAATCTTCTGATAACCCAACCGCATTTAAGATTTGATTCACTTTCGTCTTAATCTCTTCTGCAGAAAATCGTTTTTGAATTTTCAAAATTTCGCTTAATTGAAAACCAATTGTATGCACGGGATTAAAAGAGCCATACGGATCCTGAAAAATCATTTGTATTCCACATTGTAATTTTTGTTTTCGTTCTTTAATCGTCAGATGTTCAAGATGTTCTTCGCGGAAAATGATCTCTCCGTGATGGGGCTGCATGAATCCTGAAATAACATTCGCCAAAGTTGATTTTCCGGACCCTGATTCACCAATCAATCCCAAAAATTCATTCTTTTTTATAGATAAAGTCACATCACGCAGAATATTATTCTCTGGATTTTTAGGAATCTCATAGGAAGCAAAAATATTTTTTAACAATAATAAATCGTCCATTATTCCACTTCCTTTTCTTTTTGTGCTAAAAAACATGCTACATAATGCTCTTCACCTTGATGCAAAAGAGTTGGAACTTCTTGTCGACAAATTTCCATTGCAAACGGGCAACGATCCACAAATTGACAACAGACGGCTGGCCCACGATGATCCTGTTTGCGAGGTTTCATTTGCAATAAAGGTTTACTTCGTTTTTCTTTCGTTGGAATCGAAGCAAGCAATTGTTGTGTATAAACATGTTTCGGCTGATGAATTATCTGCTCTGCTGTACCGACTTCGACAACCATTCCTGCATAAAGTACATATACGCGGTCGCATAATTTTTTGACTGTTGATAAATCATGTGAAATATAAAGAATCGAATTTTGTTTGCTTCGATTAATGGTTTTGATCAAATCCAAAATCTGCGCACGCACCGTCACATCAAGCGCCGTGGTTGGTTCATCTGCAATCAGCAAATCAGGATTATTAATAATCGCCATTGCGATCAAAACACGTTGACGCTGTCCGCCAGATAATTCATGCGGAAAACGATAATATAATTCCTCAGGATCTGGTAAGTTGACTGCACGCATTGTGCCAATCACTCTCGCCTTTTGATCCTGTTTGCTCATGGAATGATGAATTTGAAGCACCTCACCAATTTGCTCGCCAATTCGAATCAACGGATTCAAAGCTTGTGATGCATCTTGATAAATAACACCAAGTTTTTTTCCATTAATTCCTTTTCGTTCTCCTGGTTTTAGATAGGTGATTTCTTTTCCCTGAAAAAAAACTTGTCCATATGCAATGGAAATTCCTTCTGGCAAAAGGCCAGCAATCGACATCGCAGAAATACTCTTTCCACTTCCAGATTCACCGACAAGTCCTACAATTTCTCCTGGATGTATAGATAAAGAAACATCTCGCACCAACTCCGCATAATTAAACGAAGTAACCTTCAAATGTCTGACAGATAAAACTTCATGCTTTTGTGTATTCATCAATCAAGACCTCGATTCTCTTCCATTTGTTTTATCGCATTGCTGATAAAAAAACTACCAAGAACTAAAAACACAATCATCAAGCCCGGAAAAATAGCAGCTGATGCATTCTGAAAAATAAACCCTTGGGCATCTTTAAGCATTCTACCCCATGTAATTTGTCCCGGAGGTACACCTAGTCCTAGAAAACTCAAAGATGATTCTGCCAAAATAGCATTTGCAAAACCAAGAGCCAATGAGGATAACATTCTCGTTTTTAATAATGGTAAAAAATGTTTTGTCATAATGTGAAAAGCTGACGCTCCCACGAGTTCCAATCGCTTGATGAAATTCCGATCACGAAATTCTAGGAACCCACTTCGTATAACTCGCGCATAAGACGGAATAAACATGATTCCCAATGCTAGAATAACTTGCCAAATACCATTACCGAATGTTGCAACAAATAGCAAGCCCATCAAAATGGTTGGAATTGACAAAAGAGCATCCGTCAATCGATTAAAAATAAAATCCACAAATCTTCCAAAATAACCACTCAAAGCACCAATCATAAATCCAAACAAAGCTCCTATGAAATTGATCCCTAGTGAAATGAGAATCGTCATTGGCAACGCACTCATTGTTCTTGTGAAAACATCCCGACCATAATTGTCTGTCCCAAACCAATGTTTTAAACTCATGGATTGAAACCTGTCTAAAGGGTTCATCTCAGAAATACTGTACGGTTTATATAACAAAGATATGACGAACAAAACAATTGGAATCGCAATCAAAAATAAACCCAAAATGAATTGTTGATTGATTCTGTGTTTTCTGGAACCTTTTTGATAAAAGGTTCTTTTTAATTCCGGAGCTAATGAAATATCCGGCTTACTTTGCTCATACTTCATCAGATTCTCCTCTTTTTCGCAGAAATCGAATTTAATCTATATATACTTTTCTTTTGTTCGGAACGCATTCTTGGATCAATCCATTGATTGATCAAGTCAACTAAGAAATTGACAAAAACAACAATCGTTGCAATCAACAAAATGATTGCCTGTGTTAATCGAAAATCTCTTGCTTCGACAGCTGTCACCAGCAATCGTCCTAGTCCGGGAATTAAAAATACTTGTTCGATAATAATGCTGCCACTAAAGACTTCTGCCAATATCAAACCTAATACGGTGATGAAAGGGACTAAACTATTTCTTAACACATGTTTCCAAATAATTCTTGATTTTGAAGCTCCTTTTCCTATCGCGGTTTTGATATATCCAGCTTTCTTCTGTTCAACAATGGCATCTCGCAAAAACTCCATCGCCATCGCCAAGCGAGAAAGTGCAATCGCCAAGGCTGGCAACCAATATTGACTCCAGATTTGGCTAATCCCAAACGTATTGCGAATAGCTAATTGGGACGTTCTGAAAATCAGCATTAAAATAATTGCCATAAAAAAGGGAGGAATTGCAAGTGTAGTTTCAACACCAAAACGAATTCCCATATCCACTATGCCACCTGGTTTTTTTGCAGCCAGCAAGGCTAATGGAATGGACAATAAAACTATAAAAACAAATGAGAGTAAAGCCAAAGATAACGTGTAGTTTAAAGCGTCACCGACGAGACCTGAAACCGGCTCTTGAAAACGAAATGAATAACCTAAATCTCCTTGAAATAAAGCACTCATATATCGAACAATCTTGACTGGAAAAGATGCATTCAAGTCCAACTCTTCGCTTAATGCATCAACTTGTTCTTGGGTAGCATTCATCCCTAGCATAATTCTTGCTGGATTACCAGGAATCAATTCAAAAATAAAAAAGACAATCAAAATGATCAAACATAAAGTGATTAGCATTTCGCCCATTTTTCGTAAGATATATCGAATCATCTTTTCCCTTGCATAAAAATGTCTGAACAAAAGATTATTCAGACATTTTCTATTAATTTATTTTTCTATTATAGATTATTCAGCGATAAAGTACACCTCATACATATCTTGCACATATTGCGGATATGTTGTATATCCTCCAATATTCTTCTTCACAGCTGTTTGCACGCCAGGATTCTGTAAAAAGACAGATGCTGCATCTTCTTGCAGTATGTTCTGCATTTCATGATAAAGCGGAACTCGTTCTGCAGGATTTGTGATGCGTGTTGCTTTTTCATATAATTCATCAAATTGTGGATTGGAGTAATTGATGAAATCGCTATCGTTACCTGAACGATAATGTTTCAAAACAGTTGCAGGAGCAACATAGTCAAAGGTCAAAGCAATCACTGTTGAATCAAAGTTTTTGCCTTGATACACTTCTGTTAACCAAGTTCCCCAATCAACTGATTGAATATCGGTTTTGACATTAATCGCCTCAAGTTGCGCAGCTATAACTTCTGCCGTTTGAACATGAATTACATAATTCCCTGGCACAGTGATATTCACTGTCAAATCTTGTAGACCTACTTCATCCAGAATTTTTCTTGCCTCTTCTGGATTATAATGAGATTGCAAATTTGCTTGATAATAATCTCCCATTGTAGGCGCCATCCCAGACTCAAGTACTTTTCCAACACCGAATGTGACGGTATCGATAATCATTTGTTTATCAATTGCCATATTAAGGGCTTGACGCACCTTTGGATTATCAAAAGGCGCTCTGGCATTGTTCAATGCCCAGAGCTGCACCATGTTTGAATCAGCTTCAATAAAATTATATTTATCTTTCAATAAATCCATCTTATCCATAGTCAAATAAGGGAAAATATCAATTGTACCTGCTTGTAAATCAACGATTGCTGCATCGGCAGATGGCATAATTTGAAAAGTCACTTCATCGAGATAAGCATTTCTTTCACGCCAATAATTCTCATTTTTTGCCATTTTGACATATTGTTGTTTTTTGTATTCGGTAAATTTAAATGGACCAGTTCCAATTGGCTTTGTTGCCTGTTCATTATAATCAGAAGGAACAATCGCCATTGTCATATAGCTGATAAAGTCCGCATCTGGTTCTTTCAAGCTAATATTAACTGTATGATTTTCCTGATTAGCAATGACATCTGAAACATTTGCTAAAGGTGCAATTTTCGTCGTTCGATCTTCCCCAAGACCAGCAGCCTGCTTAATAGAATAGACAACATCTTCTTCTGTCAACTCTTTATCATTATGGAATTTTACATTTTGTCGAATCACGAAAGTGTATTCTTTACCATCTTCTGAAACTTCAAATTTTTCTGCCAAAGCGGGCTCAAATGTGCTATCTGGCATCAATTTCATGAGTCCATCAAAGAAGTTATAGATAATTTCTTTCGTGCCTGCCGCAGCTGCTAAATAGGGGTCAAATGAATCAGGTTCTTGCGTAATCCCCAGTATAAGAGATCCACCCTCCGTCGGTTCAGCATCAATATTCTGTATCTGGGTTTCATTTGTAGTCGTTTGATTTTGTTGATTGGTTTTTCCACAAGCCGTCAGCCCCAATATTGTTATCAAAGCGATTAATAGAATTTTTGTTAAATGGATTTTCATTTTTTCTCCCATCTAAATTCCACGATGATTTACTTTAATAGTATCACTTCTGTCTTTTATCGTCGCTCTGCAAATCGTGTAATAATTGCTTGATTTCTTGATTTTCTTTGTGAATTTTCTGCAATGAATCATGTAAATTTTCGAGAATTAATTCGCTTTTGACATTAATATAAAAATCAGATCGAGCTTGCTCTTTGTTGCGTTCTTCTTCACGATTCTGACTCATCAAAATCAGTGGTGCCTGGATGGCCGCAACAGTCGACAACACCAAATTCAACAAAATAAAAGGAAACGGGTCTATCTTTCCTGGGGCATACAAGTTAAAAAGAATCCACCCGATTAAGACAACTAAAAAAGCAATGATAAATGTCCATGAGCCCGCAAATGCAGCGATTTTATCCGATATGATATCGCCTTTTTTGAGTTCACGTTTTGTTTGCTCAACGCTCATATTTGATTCTTTGAGCAAATCAATTAATTCTTCCATTTGTTTTTCATCGCGTTCTAGAATCAATTTAATAATCTCGGAACGTGATAATTTAGATTTATCCATATTTCACCTTCAAAAAATCTCTTATTATTTAATATTTTCTTTGATAAAGTCATCTGCTTTATCGAAAATCTCTTTTGGAATCTCTGTCACTTTATGACGCAAACGATAAAAAGATGCATCTGCGACACCTACTAAATCATCTCCCACTTTCATTTCGATAAGAATAACGATAATCGATCCCCCAGCATGAACAACTTCGGCATATGCTTTGACAGTATCCCCAGCATATACAGGTTTGAGAAATCTATACTGTAATTCGACAGTCGGAGCTACTTGTCCTGTAAAAATGACACTCGCACCAGCTGCATTATCTGCTAAAGTCATTAATGCTCCACCATGAACTGTGCCATTGGCATTCAAGTGTTTCTCTGTAATCTGAAGTGAAGCAACAGCTTTTTTATATTGAATTTGTTCTACTTTAATCCCCACGCTTTTGGCAAACAAATGATTTTCAAAACGATTGACCAATAATTTTTTTAGTGCTTCAATATCTTGTGGATTTTCAAGTCTCTGATTATCTTCATTCTTCATCATCTGTAAATCCTTTCAAATCAGTCTCAAGAGAGAATATTTCCCAGGATTGATCGATTTCTTCACGCATCATTTTCAGAATTTCTTCTTCACGACTCGCTTCACAAACAGTCATTATTGATGGTCCGGCTCCTGAAAGCACACTACCAAATGCACCTGCATTGATTGCTGTAGTCGTGACTTTATCATACCCCTTAATGAGACGTGAACGATATGACTGATGAATTCGATCCTGTAATCCGATTTTTAAAAACTCTGCGTTTCCTGTTTCAAAACCTTTAAGCAAAAAAGTAATTGCACGCATATTAAAAATGCAATCTTCGCGCTTCAATTTTTCTGGTAGAACTGCTCTTGAGTCTGATGTTTTTAATGTGAAGTTAGGATATGCAATGATAAATCGAAGTGAATCATCTACCTCATATTGTTGATGAAGCACTTCTAATGTTTCGCTTTCAGTTAATGTCGTGGAGAATTGTAACCCTCCAAAAATTGCAGGACAAACGTTATCCGGGTGTTTTTCTTGAATTGTAGAAACGCGTAGAAGGGCTTCTTTTGAGAATGGATCAATGGAATGATGAAGTATTTCTCCGAGAATTTCTTCTTTTGTATATAATTGCTCCGCCACCCATTGAGCAGCTCTTGCACCTGCAACATAACAAGTTGCTGATGAACCAAGCCCCCTTGCAACAGGCACATCATTTCGGACTGACTTCACGCTTTGCAGTAAAGGTAAATCTATGTCAAACACTTCGCAATATTTCACATAGGCCTCCATCATTGGTAATTCAGCAGGAAATGTTATTGCCAACCGGTCATATTGCTCTTTTGGACTGACCGTATATTCTATATTCTCCCAGGTAAATTGAAACGAATTATAAATCTGTAAGGCTATCCCTAAGCAATCAAATCCAGGACCTATATTTGCACTCGTTCCCGGTACTCTTACTGTTAATTTCTTTTGCATAATTACTCTCAGTTTCTAGAAATTTTCTCTTGTATGTTTGGTTTTTTGTAGTAGTTGTGTATAGAAGAAAAACATGATTAATAAAATAATTCCAATATAATAAGGGAAAATTCCGATTCCTAAATAATCAGCAATGACTCCAAGTAAAGGTGGCATTAATGCCGTCCCCAAATAAGCGGAGGCCATTTGAATACCAATCATACCTTGTGAATTTTCAACTCCAAAGCTTCTTGGAGCTTCATGAATTAAGCAAGGGAAAATCGGAGCACAGCCAAGTCCTATTAGAATTAGCCCCATGATTGCTAAAATTTCTAAAGATGGAAGAATCAATAGAATTGCCCCCAATCCAAGCAAACCCATTCCTGCCAAAATCAATTGTTTATTATTAAAAAGATAAGTTAATAATCCTGTGAGAAATCTTCCTGCGGTAATCCCGATATAGAAAAAACCTGCATAAGAAGCAGCTGTTTCAACTGGTAATCCTCTATATAAGTTTAGATAAGTACTTGCCCATAAGCTCATTGCCTGTTCCGTTGCACAGTAACATACAAATACAATACATACTTGTATTGCCCCTGGTAATGTTAGTAATTCTTTGAGACTTTTAACTCTATGTTTACTGACAGAATCGATGGTATCCTTTAAAAAATATTTCGCTTCTGTTTTTTTCCAAAAAGGCACTGATATCAGAAGAATAATTGCTATCGTTAATTGAATAATACCAACTGAACGATAGCCTACATTCCAACTATTTTGTGTCGCCAATGCCCAGCCCATTATATATGGACCAATCATCGCACCGAGTCCCCACATACAATGTAACCAACTCATATGCTTACTGGAGAAATGAAGGGCAACATAATTATTTAGCGCAGCATCAATACTTCCTGCTCCCAAACCATAGGGCAAGGCTAATAAACATAATGCGAGATAAGATCGACTCATCGAAAAACCAAATAAGGCTGCCGCTGTCATAAATACACTAACGACTGTAATTGCTTTTGCTCCGAATTTTTTTACGAGTCTATCACTATTTAAACTGGAAATGGTTGTGCCAGCAGAAATTAGCATGAAAATTAGTCCCGAATACGAAACAGGAACCTGAAATTCTTGATAAATACTTGGCCAAGCAGCTCCAAGCAATGAATCTGGTAAACCTAAGCTGATAAACGACAAGTAGATAATAATCAAAAGTAATGTAACCATAAAGCCTCTTCGTATTGTTTTTTACTTCATCATTATACTGAAAAGTGAACAATATCAAAATGGGATGTTATAAATCATTAATCACGACTGGGAAAACAATCTCCGAATGGTGGCTATTTAAAATAATAGCGAATTGCCACCAGT
>CAYFSZ010000061.1:0-8829 GCA_964346085.1 uncultured Mageeibacillus sp.
TTTGCTCATAAAAAAATCTCCGCTCGACTTGATATCTATACTATACTTTAACTTTGTTAAAGTCAATTTTAATTTATATTTCATTTATATTAAAAAAGACTTTAATTTTATCAAAATTTAATCAGAAAAGTATTTTTCTTATGTCAGCATGATAAACTATAAAAAAACAAATAAATTTTTGGAGGAAATTTATGATGAAGCGAGTTCTCGTTGCAAGCTTGCAACATGAATCTAACTCTTTTAACCCAATTGTTACAGGAGAAAATGATTTTCGTGTGATTAGAGGTGCAGAGATTTTTAATAATTTCAGAGAAAATGATCCCCTTACTGGTGTTATTAAGCCACTACTCGAGCAGGGTTATGAGGTCATACCTACCCTATCTGTTTCAGCAGTACCGAATGGTGAAGTTGATTATGATTTTTATATGAATATAAAAAAAGAAATCATTTCGATGGCAAAAGAAGAACAAGCAAAAAAACCAATTGATGCTGTTACTCTTGCTTTACATGGTTCAATGCGCGTCAAAAATCTGGGTGAGGCAGAAGGATATTTATTAGAAGAACTAAGAGAAATTTTTCCAAATATTCCTATTTTTAGCTCATTAGACACTCATACAACAATGACAAAAAGAATGCATAATAGCTGTGACGGTTTTGTTGGTTATAAATGTGCTCCTCATACCGATCGTTATGAAACAGGTATTCACGCAGCAAAAATGACGATTGCTGCCCTTGAAAACGGATTCAAACCATATTCAGCATGGGTTAAGGTACCTTTCCTAGTCGCTGGCGAACAATCTTCAACAACTGTTGAGCCTATGAAAAGTATGTTCGATGAATGTCGACGTCTTGAAACGGAGCCTGGGATTATGGCTGCTTCCTATTTGATGGGGTTCCCTTGGGCAGATAATGAAGACAGCTCTTGTTGCTCCTATATTGTTGCAGACAGCCAAGAATTAGCAAATCGTGAAGCAATTCGCCTTGCAGAAGATATGTGGAATCGTCGACATGAGTTTTGCTTCCAGACCGAAACCTATCCCGAAAAAGAAGCAATCGATATTGCTTTCCAAGCTGTTTTGTCTGGTGCCGAAACCCCTGTATACCTCTCAGATTCCGGAGATAATCCGACGGCAGGATCTTCCTCTGACTGTACGGGATTCCTCAAATTGTTAATGGAAAATCCTCTGACTGATCAACTCAAATCGCCCGTTCTCTATGGAGGACTTTATGATCCAGATGCAACATTAGCTTGTAAAGGTAAAGTGGGTCAAGAGATCACACTTACTTTCGGTGCGAAATTTGATACTAAAACGACATCTCCAATTACAGCGTCTGGAACTGTTATTTCCTATATTGAAAATTGGGACAAATCTGCCATCAAATGTGATTTAGCTTTGTTCCGTTCTTGCGGTGTTGATATCATCCTTGCAGAAGCTCACGTAGGCTATACAACACCTGAAATTTTTTCTGATTTAGGACGAGAAGTAACAGAAGCAGATATTGTCGTATGCAAGCTTGGCTATTTAACTGAATCTCATTCTTTAGTTGCAAAGCGAAGCATAATGGCTTTATCGGCTGGTAGCACAAATGAAGATCTTCCATCATTAACGTATGAGAAAGTGCCAAGACCGATTTTCCCATTGGATGATCATTTCCCGTACAGCGCAAAAGAAAATCTAATTCCTAAAGACAATTAACTACTTTGCTTAAATACACGTCGTTTTCAAAGCAAAAATTCATTTCGGAGGTTTTATGAAGATCAAGAAACAAGCAATGGCCGGAACTTTAGAGTCTAGCGACGTATTAATTAAAGTTTCAGATGCTGATTCATTAATTATTTCGATCGAATCTCCAGTGTTAGCACAATTTGGAGAACAAATCGAAACCGTTATTCGAAATGTACTAAATGAACAGAAAATCGAAAAAGCTCATATAGAAGTGATAGATCATGGCGCTTTAGACTGCACCATTGAGGCAAGACTTCTGACAGCGATAGCTAGAAGCCAAGAAGATTGAGGTCAATATGCGTAGAAGTTTACTTTTTTTACCAGGGAATAGTCCTTCGATGATTATAAATGGAACCGTGTTACCTAGTGACAGCATTATTCTAGATTTGGAAGATGCTGTTGCAATCGATCAAAAAGATGCAGCGCGTGAGTTAATTAGAAATGCTTTAGCAAAATTAGATTTTCGCAAAAAAGAAATAATTATTCGGATTAATTCACTAGATAGTACTTTTTGGCAAGAAGATTTGGAAAAAATCGTACCACAAAAGCCAAATGTGATTATGTTGCCAAAATCACAAACAGCTGAGCAAATTAAAATGTTAGAAGAAAAACTTGAACAGATTGAAACATCTCATCAAATAGACGTTGGTTCAACAAAAATTCTTCCTCTCATCGAAACCGCATTGGGAGTAGAAAATGCCTTTCAAATTGCACAAAGTTCGGCTCGAGTCATCGGCTTATTTTTAGGAGCTGAGGATTTGACAGCTGATTTACAATGTGAAAGAACGAAGCAAGGAAACGAAATTCTCTACGCTAGAACTCGTCTAGTGAATGCAGCAAGGGCTGCAGGGATTGAAGTTTATGATACCCCTTTCACTGATGTTCAAGATTCTGAAGGATTGGAAGTAGATGCTGTATTCGCAAAGCAACTTGGTTTTTCTGGAAAATCTTCAATCTCACCTCATCATATCGTACAAATTAACAGCATTTTTTCTCCGTCCGATGAGGAAATCGAGTATGCCAAACAAGTACTTGATGTGATTGAACAAGGAAAAAAACAAGGCAAAGGTGCTGTGTCTTTTCGAGGAAAAATGATTGATAAACCAATTGTCATGCGTGCAGAGCGCACCATAGAAATAGCAAAACAACTCGGCAAAGAGTAATCTAACGAATTAGTATTCCGAAATAATGAGGTTAGCATGAAAATATATACAGATTTAAACGAAATACTCAAACAATGTAATCTCAGAGACGGCATCAGTGTTTCATTTCATCATCATATGCGCAATGGTGACTATGTGTTGAATATGGCAATGAAAGCTTTAGCTAATTTGGGAGTCAAAAATATCCATCTACATGCCAGTGCTTTATTCGATATTCACGAACCTATTCTCAATCTCATTGAACAAGATGTTATCTCGTTTATTTCGACAAATTATATGAGTGCAAAAATAGGAAATGCAATTTCACGTGGTATCTTGGAACAACCTGTTTTGTTCAAAACGCATGGTGGTCGCCCAGATGATATTCTAAACGGTGTCGAACATATTGATATCGCTTTTGTTGCTGCGCCAGCAGTTGATCCAGCTGGAAACGTAACGGGTAAACTTGGTCCTTCTGCCTGTGGTTCCCTTGGTTACGCAATGGCTGATGCAGAAAAAGCTGATGTTACGATTGCTGCGACTGACTTTTTATTAGAAGAAACATTGCAGGACATCGCTATTCCAGCTGAACAAATTGATTTTGTTTTGAAAGTAGACAAAATTGGTGATCCTGCAGGAATCGTTTCAGGAACAACCAAAATCACGAGAGATCCGATTGGGCTGATGATGGCTGAATACGCCGCAAAAGCGATTGATGCCTCAGGATTGCTAATGGATGGATTTTCTTTTCAAACTGGAGCTGGTGGAGCATCTCTTGCTACATCAAAATATTTAACCGAAATAATGAAAGCAAAACATATCAAAGGAAGCTTCGCCATGGGCGGCATCACTGGATATTTGGTAGATATGCTCGAGCAAGGTCTTTTTGAAGAATTAATGGATGTTCAATGTTTTGATTTAAAAGCTGTTGAATCAATCAAAAATAATCCTCATCACCATGAAATCAGTGCTAAGCAATATGCATCACCGACTTATCAGGATGCTTTGGTAAATAAATTAGATGTTGTCATTTTGGGAGCTACGGAAATCGACACCAATTTTAATGTCAACGTTCATACTGATTCGAACGGCTTCATCATGGGTGGTTCTGGAGGACATAGTGATACAGCAGCTGGAGCAAAATTATCAATGATTATTGCTCCTTTAATCAGAGCAAGAATGCCTCTAATCATTGATCAAATTAAAGCCATATCTACACCTGGTAAAACGATTGATGTCCTCGTCACACAATACGGAATTGCTGTCAATCCTGTGCGACAAGATTTAGAGAAGAAGTTTATCGATGCTAAATTGCCTGTCTGTTCAATTCAAGATTTGAAAGCACAAGCAGAAAGCATTTGTGGTATTCCAAAAACCATTGAATTTTCAAATCGTATTGTTGCCGATATCAAATATAGAGATGGATCTATTATTGATCATATTTATCAAGTTAAATCGTAATGACGATGAAGTAATTGACGAATATATGGTTCATCAAATGAATCTAGATGAACCAATTCATTCTCTTTGAGGATGATGACTTCATCTGCAATACTTTTCGCTTCCTCCAAATCGTGCGCAATGTACAAAATGCAATGCCCTCTACTCTTCCAAATGCGGATTTGTTCCATCAAAATTTCTTGACCTTCAATATCTAAACTAGCACATGGTTCATCGAGTAAAATATTTTGTGGATTACCAATTGTTCCACATAATAAGCTCACCCTTTTTTTCATTCCTCCAGATAATTTACCAAATTTTTTGTTCCAAATTTCATTGACAGGAAATATCACTTGTTTAGGTATTGGCACACCTTTCAAGGCAGAAAAAAATCGTAAATTATCTTTCACTGATAAATCCTCAAACAGACTACTATTTTGAGGAACATATCCAACTTCGCCTGTTCTAGAGACGATGCCTTTTTGGCAATCAATAGCGCCTGCAGCAATGGCCATTAAAGTCGATTTCCCAATACCATTTTGTCCCATTAAAACCGTACATTTCGCATCTGCTAACGTGAGATTGATATTTTCTAAAACGATATTTTTTTCGTAAGTAAAATGAACTTGAGACAAATTAATCATGTGTTTTCCCTTTCTTTATAAGAACCGTTAGCATTGTCAGTAATGATAGTCCTACGCAGATAATCAACAAATTCAGCCAATTATCTTTTAGCAATAACAACCAAGTCGTCGGAATAATAAATCTGAGATATTGAAGCCATGTCAAATATTGTGAAATATCAAAATAAACTGGGTAAAGGACAATTCCTCCGAAAAACAGGATTGGCAATAAAAGCCAAGTGATATTTTCAGAAAAATTAGAAACTAATAACACAAACCAGATTAGGAGAAGCAAATAAACCAAAACAAAGGCTAAATACGAGATATCCAACGCCGCAATCGAAAGCCCCACTGTCACGAAATAAAAAATCACACATGATGGTAGCAAAATCATTTTCCTTGCACGCTTCATTCCAGCATATGCTGCAATCTGTCTTGTCTCTTTTTTATATTTTTGCACTTGCAAAATAGTCATTAATGTCAGAAGTAACGCAACAAACATTTCCGGCAACAAATCATAGTTTTTTTGAAAATCAGGAGAAGATCCTTGTACAGTTTGCAATGAAAACGAGAAAACTTTTCCATTTTCATATAGGTTTTGTAGTTCTTCTTCAATCATGATTTGCGTAGCGTTTTTTGCCCCCACCTCTTCTGCAGATTGAGCCATTCTCGCTGGATTCGACAATACAAACATTTGTGTCATCATTTGTGCTGTGTACGTTTCCTTCATAAAAGATTGGGGAGTGTATAAAATATGAGCTGCTTTCGTTAACTGATTGTTTTCTATTTTCTCACCAATTTGTTCAGACATGATAGCGCCAGAATCCAATTCTCCTAATTTGATATCTTCCATTAACGTCATTTCATCGCTGTATCTCAAAAATCCTTTTTCTTCTAAAAGATAATAGAATTCCTGAGCGGTTTCATTTTGATCGACAGCATAAAATCCAAATGGTTTCAAATGAATTTCTTCTTCTGTTTTTTGTAAAAAAAGAGACCCCAAAAGAAGGCAGATTAACATCATGATAAATGGCAATTTTAATAATCTTTTTATCGCAATAACCCATCTCATGATGAAACTCCTTTTTGCATGATTTTCTTAAAATATAGTAGCAAGATGAAGATGCAGAGTAATAATTCGACCAACAAAATGCCAATTGCCATAAAATCAATAGATTCAGATAGAAGACATGTCAGAAGCCCAATTGGAAGTACATCCCCGATTTGCCGAATAATTTTCGGAAGTTCAATCCGCGGTACAATCCCCCCTGCGCAAAACAAACTTATAAAGACAATCCCAACAGAAGCAATCGTTGCTAATGTTTTCGGAAGAATTAGAATAATAGTTGATGTCCAGACACTCAAAAATAAAGTAAATAAAATTAGTTGAAGTGCTGTGAAAGGTATTTTTGCCAAAACAAAAAATCCAGTGTTAAATGCCAGGTAAAAGCAAAACAATAGTAACCATTTACTACTAATGAATGTAAAATAACTAATACCGGACACTCGCAGATTTCGTAGCAAATCTGTTTTTTTGTCTTTTGCTAACGAATAAAAACTAAGAGAAGATAGCAATAGAAAGCCAATCCCATATATTGATTGGTACCATTGCAAAGTCGTAAATGACGTATCCATATAAGTTAGTTCTTCATTTTGAAACCAATCATTTGACACAACATCATCAATTGAACGGAGATTTGCATTCTCGATAAATTTATCATATATATCGGGATCCAGATTACGAATTACTCTTCCTCCTGCGAAGACGCCAAACTGGCCGGCTGTCATTAAATCTTCGCCGAAATCGACAAGTTGAGAAATAACCTGAGCATGTAGTTCTGCCTGTTCAGAAATAATGACTGGAATTGAAACAGTTTGCCCTGACATGATTTGATTTGCGTAGTCATCTGGCAATTTGATGATAGCGGCATACTCACCGTTTTGAATTCCATTCTCTGCTTTCTCCTTTGAAACTTGTTCAATATCAATTTGCGATGCAAATTCTTGATTCGATACTAAACCAATAGCAAATCGACTAATAAAAGAAGCATCTTCATCAACCAGAGCAATTTTTGCGTTGATATAGCGGCTATCCGCTCCTTTTTCCATCGATAACGAAGCACCAAATAAAATAGCAGCAAATACAATCGTGATTAAAACGATGCTCCATGCATTTTTGAAACATAAAATCCCATCCCTTTTTAACATCAGTAAAAAGGGGTGGGATTGATGACTTTTACGTATTTGTTTTTTATTATGCATCGTTTAGCTTCAAACTTATCTAATCAATAATAACCGTTAAGAGTGTCTTAGATTAATAAAATAGAGTTGCGATTTCAGATATGAAATCATTCATATCATCTTCTCCAAACTTGAGAATATTCCGATATTCAGGAGCTTTTGGCATGGAATCTTTTTCATTCATCAGAATGGATAAATTTAGTGGAATGGTTTCTCCGTAATCGCTTAACTCATAAATTTCAAAAATGATTGAATTTCTTTCATGAATCAACTTTCCGTCTAAATAACCTGAATCATCCGGTGGTGCAACACGAAAGTCTCCTGATGCTTTATCCCAAGTGATATCTACTTGTTCAAGATTTTCATCATCTTCATCATAGTATTCTCCAACAATGAAGCTTGTAGAATATTGATCATTTGTATTCACTGTATTGAAAAGGCCTACTTTATAATTTTCATACGGAGATTTTGCAACAAAGCTAATTTCTTCAGAATCATGAATATTCTCACCTAGAGTTAATTCTACCGTACTAATCTCATCATTGTGGATAACATCCATAATAGCCTTTACTAATGTTTTTTGTGAATTTGAAATATGGAATGTAAATAAGCAATCTGTATCCACTTCTTTCATTTCATCAAATGAAATTCTCATCAAATTATCAAATAGATCCGTTGGTTCAGAATAGCCATAATCGTCACTTAAGTCATTATTAATTGAATCAATGATGTCAGGATTTATCGAATAAAGAGTCACAGCTATTTCATCGACGATTTCTTCTAATTCTTTATCTACAGCCATTTCACTTTGTACAGATTCAAAAACATTAGCCATCATTTTTGCAGAGATTCCTAAAGAAATAGCAGTCGTATTGATTTCTCCTGATCCAAGAGCAAGTTTTACATTCTCCTTAGCAACACCTCCCTCTTCAAATAAACGCTGCCCTGTTTCTAATGAATATTCTTCTAATTTTTCTGACAGTTCACCAAATAAAGCTTCCAGCAAATCGCCTTTTGAATTTGAATATTGGTTTTCTATTGTAGAAGCCATCTCTTCAACTTGATCAAACGTCATTTCATCTAATGCAAACATTGTTCTAGCTTTCGGATTGAAAATTGACATATTGAGATCTTTTGTCAATGTGTTGACATCAATACCGATTGGATTATTAATTAACTGAGGTGCATCGATAACAAGTTCGCCACTTGTGAAATAAAGATTAGCATCTTGCACATCAAAGTAAGGCGTATTTACTTCACCAGTCAATGCTAAATCACCTTTTCCTCCAAAGAAAACTTTTCCATTAAGATATATGTCTTCGCCAGTAAGTTCTGCTAAATCCAATTGAATCTGTGTAGAACCACCATCATAAATTTTCCCCATCGATTGCAAGATTTCAAATTTTTCAAGATTTTCGGCTTGATTTTGAATTCCTTTTGCTACCATCACTTCTGGTTTTTGGAATATTTGTCCCAAAACAAAAACTGCTGCAATTGCTACTACGAGTACAATAGCGCCAATAATAATGCCTAATTTCAAGCCTTTTGATAAACCTTTAGAAGATTTGTCTTTAGGAGTTTTTACTTTTTTCTTTTTAGCTTTCTTTTCAGATTGTACTGGTTGGAATTGCTGTGGATATCCTGATTGGCCTTGTG
>CAYFSZ010000062.1:0-8760 GCA_964346085.1 uncultured Mageeibacillus sp.
AGGGAGAATAATTATGGCTATAGATGCAGTGCTTTTTGATTTTGATGGAACATTATGCGATACCATTCCGCTAATAGTAGAGAGTTATCAATATATGTACAAGCAATTCAATAAGAGAGAACATTCTCCAGAAGAAATTATCGCAGGAATTGGATTGCCCTTGGAAGTTGTGATCGGTAGAGAATATCCAGAAGAAATGCCACAAATGCTGAAATGTTATTTAGAATACAATGAGAACATCACAGAAACACATTTTGGGATTTTTCTTGGAATTGTTCCCATGTTAGAAAAATTGAAATCGATGAATATTCCGATGGGGATAGTGACAGCAAAGCGATATGAAAACTTAACAAAAGCATTAAAGATTTCAGACTTTGAACAGTATTTCCAATGCATCGTTACTAAGTTTGATACTGAAAAACATAAACCTAATCCAGATCCATTATTGTTTGGCATGAAAAAATTAGGATTAGAAGAACCGCATAAAGTCCTATATGTGGGGGATGCAGTTTTCGATGTACAGGCAGCTAAAAATGGAGGTTTTCAATCAGCGATTGTTGGATGGACGCAAGCAGACAAAGAGGTTTTGAAGAAAGAAAATCCCGATTATTGGATTGAAAGCCCAGAAAAACTAATAAGTCTTTTAAAAAATCAAAAAACTTGTTAAAATTGATTGGTTATTTATAATAATAAAGCTATTTAAATATCGTAAAGGTGAAGAAAATGAACGAAAAAAATAAGAACGTTGAATCTGAAAATTGGAAAAGCGATGATGCTCGTCAAGAAAGAAGAGAACGCCTTTCCCAATTAAATGATAACGAAGGTAATAAAAAACCGATTAAGGAAAAAGGTAATCTTGGTAGAGTAATTGCGATAGTCGTTGCGTTGGCAATTTTGATTGGTTTTGCAGTTTGGTTCGCAATGAGCATGGGACTAAGACAAAGATATACAACGGCTTTCTCAGTTTTATATGATGAAAATGCAACAGTTGAAGAAACTGCAGCTTCTGAAGAAAGTACAGAAGAGACTGCAACAGCTGCAACTTCGTCTGAAACAACTGAAGCAACAACAAAGGAACTTAAAGGCAAAGTAATCGAGAATATTTCTGTAGCTGAAGCAAATATTTACCTAGGTTTAATGAGCCAACAATTTATTCAGGGTGGGGCATTTAGCCAAACTGGTCAAGATATGTTGAGCCAGCCATCTCAATTTACACCTGATGGAACGCTTCGTGATGACATGTTAACAACAATTGAGTCGCAAGCATTAAACGGTACATATTTCTATTGGAAAGCAAAACAACAGGGTATGGAACTTGATGAACAAGATGAAAAAAATCTTGAAAATATTATCGAACAATATCGTTCTATTGCATCCCAAAGCCAAGTTACTCTAAATCATTACTTATCCATCATGTTTGGCCCTGGAGTGAACGAGAGTGAATTTAGAAGTTTCTTTGAGAAAAATCAATTAGGGAATAAATATTATAATAGTGTTGTTGATGCTTTTACTTATGACCAAGCGACAATGGATGCTAAATATGAAGAAAATCCTGATCAATATAATGTAGTCGATTATCGTTCATATTTATTTGATGGTAAAGCAGCAACAGATACTGATGCAGATGCAGCAGTCGAGCCTGATTTAGAAAAAGCGAAAGCAGATGCTGAAGCTTTTGCTGCAAAAATAACTGATGAAGAATCATTTAAGAAAGAAGTAAACACATTAAATATTAAAGACACAACAGCTCAACCAAATGAAACTGAAGAAACGGATACAAGTTTAACAACTGGTGCAAGACAAGCAACATTAAGTCTTCCGCTTTCAACATTCCTCTTTTCTCCAGAAAGACAGGCCAATGATATAGAAGTGATTGAAGACACAAACGGCTATCGAGTTGTCATGTTTATTAACAAATATAAACCTGAAAATATTGGCACCTATGATTCCCGTCATATTTTATTCATGGTTGAAGAAGATAATGAAGAAAAATCTGATGAAAAGATGAAAGCGAAAGCAGAAGAAATCTTAGCAGAATTTGAAGCTGGAGATAAATCTGAAGAATCATTTGCTGCACTTGCAACCGAATACTCAGAGGATCCAGGTTCAGCATTAAATGGTGGTTTAACCGAAAATATCGCACCTGGGCAATTTGTTCCTGAATACGAAGAATTTTGTTTAGATCCTGCACGTAAACCGGGCGATGTCGGTATCGTAAAAACAACATATGGTTATCATATTATTTATTTCAAAGATAGTGTTGAACAATGGTATGCAAGTGTTCTTCAAGATTTGAGATTTGCTGATGAACAAGCATTTATGACCGAAGTTCAACAAAAAATTAGTATACGTCGTGAAGATGGTGCAAAATTATTTGGTAGAAAATAATTTGCTTGAAAAATCAACCTATATCAGAAGAAGTCAATCATTGATTGGCTTCTTTTTTGTTCATTTTATAAGAATACTGGGTTGATATAGGAATTTAATTTGCATAAATAACACATTCTATGCATAAAAATAAAAAATGTTTGACAAAGCAGATTCAGATGTTAGAATAGACAACATCAAATAAATTTGATAGAGGTTGCGGACTTCATCAGTACCTAGAAGCATACGGCAGGCAAGCTGCTTTTAGGAAAAGGGAAATTCGCCGAAGTATGAAAGAATGCCAAGCTTTCGTATTGGGTCATTATAGAATATGTAATGAACTGTCACATAGGTGGAGTGCTATCGCTAGATTATTTTTTGAACATCGCAGTAAATGAGATGTTCGCCAATGAAGAAGATCAAGCCATGGTACAAACAAGTACAATGGCTTTTTTATTTTCTACAAAATAATTTGAAGCAACGATTTACCTATATCTCAATCATTTGAAAGGAAGGAAAAAGAAAAAATGAGAAGGATGTATTTAAATGTAGTAGTGATTATGTTGATTTTGAGCAGTATGTTGCTCACAGCTTGCGGAGGAAACAAAGAAGCTGCATCAGAAGATGACAATGTTTTGACAGTTGCAATGGAATGTGCATACGCTCCATATAACTGGACACAAAGTGATGATGCAAACGGCGCGGTTCCTATCAAAGATAGCTCTGATTATGCTTATGGCTATGATGTAATGATGGCAAAAACAATTGCTGAAAAATTAGGGATGGAATTAGAGATTGTAAAATTGGATTGGGATTCACTCGTGCCTGCAGTGCAATCGGGTAAAGTGGATGCTGTTATCGCAGGCCAATCCATTACTTCTGAAAGATTAGAATCAGTTGATTTTTCTGAACCTTATTACTATGCTTCAATCGTAGGATTGACAAAATCTAGTAGTGAATATGCTTCTGCAACAGGTGTTGCGGATTTAACGGGTGCGACAGCTACATCACAGATGAATACAGTTTGGTATGATGTTTGCTTACCACAAATTGCAGATGCGAATATTTTACCAGCTCAAGAAAGTGCACCAGCTATGTTAGTTGCTTTAAATTCAGATAAAGTGAACTTGGTTGTGACAGATATGCCGACTGCGATGGCTGCTGTTGCTGCATACCCAGATTTAACTTTACTAGATTTCACAGATTCCGATGATAATTTCGAAGTTTCAGATGAAGAAATCAATATCGGGATTTCGGTTCAAAAAGGAAATACAGAATTATTAGAAAAAATTAATAGCGTTTTAGAAACTATGACAACTGATGATTATGATGCAATGATGAATGAAGCGATTAGCGTTCAACCATTGAGTCAATAGTCATCCAATATAGCGCATAAAATTACACTTAAGAAAGAGGAGTTATCGTGATACATACTATTTTGGGAAGCGCAATACCGGCAGATTTTGGTGGTAGAGTTATCTTCATCATTCAAGAGTTTGGCATGTCTTTTTTGAAAGGTGCAGGCGTGACTATGCTGATAGCTATCGTTTCAACTCTCGTAGGATGCATTATCGGATTTGCCGTCGGTATTGTTCAGACTATTCCAACGGATCGACATGAGAACAAAGCGAAATGGTTCGGTGTAGGTATTGTAAAAACAATTCTCAATATTTATGTTGAGGTCTTTCGTGGAACTCCGATGATGGTGCAGGCTATGTTCATTTATTATGGCTTGTCCCAATTCTTAAGTATTGATATGAATATGTGGGAGGCAGCGTTTTTCGTTGTTTCGATTAACACTGGTGCCTATATGGCTGAAACAGTACGTGGAGGTATTCTTTCCATTGATCCAGGACAAGTTGAGGGCGCGAAAGCGATTGGTATGACCCATTTTCAAACAATGTTATATGTTATTTTGCCGCAGGCCTTACGAAATACGATGCCACAAATTGGCAATAATCTGATTATCAATATCAAAGATACCTGCGTCTTGTCTGTCATCGGCGTTGTGGAATTATTCTTTGCTACGAAAGGTGTTGCGGGCGCCTACTATATGTACTTTGAAGCATTCACCGTTACATTAGTGATTTACTTTGTGTTGACTTTCGTTTGCTCACGCATATTACGCTTTGTGGAAGATAAAATGGATGGTCATGAGAACTATGATTTAGCAACGACAGATACATTGGCACATACGTCTGGAACCATGAAATTTCGTCGCAAAAAAAGTAATGTAGGAAATTTCAATTTAGATACAAGGGATGGAGGACGCTAATATGTCAGAGACGATTTTAAAAATTAATCATTTGAGCAAAAGTTTTGGCAATCATGAGGTCCTTCGTGATATTGATTTTGTTGTCCGTAAAGGAGATGTCACTTCGATTATCGGTTCCTCTGGCTCAGGAAAATCAACATTACTGCGTTGTTTGAACTTATTAGAAAAACCAACATCTGGAGAGATTTTGTATCGAGATACGAATATTTTGAACGCCAAAATCAATCAGGCTGAGTATCGTTCAAAAGTGGGGATGGTATTTCAATCCTTTAACTTATTTAACAATATGACGGTGCTTGGAAACTGCATGGTTGGTATGACCAAAGTGCTTAATAAAGAAAAATCTGTGGCAGAGCAAGTTGCATTGAATTACTTGAAAAAAGTTGGAATGGATGCCTTTGTTAATGCGAAACCACATCAATTGTCAGGTGGTCAAAAACAAAGAGTCGCAATTGCAAGAGCTTTATGCTTGGAGCCAGAAGTTCTTCTGTTTGATGAACCGACATCGGCACTTGATCCACAAATGGTTGGTGAAGTTTTAGCCGTTATGAAAGAATTGGCCCGAGAAGGTTTAACGATGATTGTTGTGACCCATGAAATGGCTTTTGCTCGCGATGTGTCAAGCCATGTTGTATTCATGGCTGATGGGGTAATTTGCGAGGAAGGTCCTCCGGAGCAAATTTTCTCCAATCCGCAAGAAGAGAAGACGAAAGAATTCTTGCGAAGATTTATGGAACATTAATATTGGCTTCGTGCTGAATAAAAATTTGCTTTACTTTATTTTTATTCAGTGGTATAGTAAATGCATTACTTGATAGAAGTAAACAAAAATTAAATATGTTAGCAAAGCGTTGATGAGAAATAGTATGTATGGAATCGCTTAAAGAGAGTGCATGGTTGCTGTGAATGCATAGTGTTGAACATACGGAACACATCTCGGAGTGCACAGGCGAAATAGCAGTAGTTTGTGACGGGAGCACCCGTTATAGTGCTGGAGTATGATAGTACTTCATGAGGCTTTCATCGTGAGGTGAAAGCGAATAAAGGTGGAACCACGAGACTTAGGACTCGTCCTTTAGCAAATGCTTTAGGACGAGTTTTTTATTTCAACTCAGCTAGCTTTGGAAGGGAGAACAAAAATGAAAAAGAATGAATTTGTTAAAGTTGTAATGATGATGTTGTTGGCAATGATGATGTTGTTAAGTGCCTGCGGTGGTGGCTCTGCAAAAGAAGCAGATACTGAAAATGCAAATAAAGGTGATGCTCTAATCATGGGTCTTGATGATACATTTGCGCCAATGGGTTTTCGTGACGAAAAAGGTGAACTAGTTGGTTTCGATATTGATTTAGCAAAAGAGGTAAGCGAACGTATCGAACGCGAAATTAAGTTCCAACCAATCGACTGGAGCATGAAAGAAAATGAGCTTGATGCTGGAAATATTGATTTTATCTGGAATGGATATACAGTTACTCCTGCGAGAGCAGAAAAATTAGCTTTCAGTGATGCCTACTTAGAAAATCGTCAAATTATCGTGACTTTGGATGAAACAATCAAAAGCAAAGCAGATTTGGCTGATAAAGTTGTTGCTGTTCAAGCTGAATCAAGTGCATTAGATGCCGTGAATAAAGAAAAAGATGTTGCAGATACGTTTGCTGAATTAGTTGAGTTTGCAACAAATATTGAAGCATTTAACGATCTGGAAGCAGGTAGAACAGATGCAATTGTTGTTGATGAAGTCAATGCTCGTTATTATATGAAAAATCAATCAGATAAAGATTACTTTGTGCTTGAAGATAATTTTGGAACAGAAGAGTATGCGATTGGCATGCGCAAAGATGATACTGAATTAGTTGAGGCTGTAAATGCTGCATTGCAAGACATGCGTGATGACGGCACTTATGATGCAATTTACTCAACTTGGTTTTCTGATAACTAATATTTAATCTTGATGCTTTGGTTATTAATGAGAGGAAAAAACGATGAATACTGAGATTTGGAAAATGCTATTGCCGATGACATTGGATGGATTATTGATTACTTTGGGTGTGTTTTTTATCACACTTATCGTATCTCTTCCGCTTTCTATACCGGTTGCTTTGTTGAGAATTTCTGGTAATAAGATCATCTCCTGTATCGTCGGAGTATATATCTATATCATGCGGGGTACTCCATTACTTTTACAATTAATGTTTATCTTTTTTGGATTCCATTATGTACCAGTGATTGGTTATGCATTTGGCAGGTACCAAGCAATATTCATTGCTTTTATCCTCAACTATACAGCATATTTTGCAGAAATTTTTAGAGGTGGGATTAATTCGATAGATAGAGGTCAATTCGAGGCCTGCGAAGTGTTAGGATTGAGTCGTTTCAGAACTTATACAAGAGTCATTTTACCGCAGGTCTTCAGAACAGTGATGCCTTCCATTTCGAATGAAGTCATCACTTTAGTTAAAGATACGTCTTTGGTTTATATTCTAGGAATCAGTGAAATATTGAAAGCGGCAAAATCAGTGTCTAATACCTTCTCGACCTTTTCTCCTTATATTTTTGTTGGGATTGTCTATTTGCTAATTACTGCAGTTTTAACTCGAGTTTTAACTGTGATAGAGAAAAAATCGAATTATTTGAAAGCGTAAAAGGTATTTGGGAATGATTTTAGAAGTTAATAAATTGTCAAAAAAATTTGGGGAATTGACTGTTTTTGAGAATGTTTCTTTTTCTATTGAAGCAGGAGAAATTGTCTGCGTTAAAGGGAAGTCGGGACAAGGCAAAACTACATTACTCCGCTGTATTAATAATTTAGAAGTCGCAGATTCTGGCAGAATCCGAATTAATGGACTAGATTTATGTGTGGACGATGATGGAAAAGCCCGTTATTGCAGCAAGGAAGAATTGAAGAAAATTAGACAACAAATAGGGTTGGTTTTTCAAAACTTTAATTTGTTCCCTAATATGACAGTGTGGCAAAATCTGGTTGAAGCTCCCTTATACCTAAAGAACGGTACTCCAGAGGAAATTTCTAATAGAGCAAAAGAGCTGCTGTCCTCTCTAGATTTAGTAGACAAAGAAAAATCTATGCCGAATGAGCTATCGGGCGGACAGAAACAGAGAGTAGCAATCGCTCGTGCCTGTATGTTAGATCCTTCGGTGTTATGCTTCGATGAGCCTACTTCCGCGGTGGATGAAGAGACACGTGGGCAAATTGGTTCGATTATTCGATTATTAGCTGAACGGGGAATGGCGATTATTATCGTGACACATGACAATGCATTCGTTGATGAAATCGCAGATCGTGTGTTGAGCTTAGTTGATGGAGAAATTGTGGAGGATAGATAATTTTTCATTCTTGCGTGTTCGTTCACACAGAAGTACCCGATTCCCAAATTTGCGTGACGAAAACTTCACGCAAAAACTCAAATTCTAATAATTTGCGTGAATTCCGAGCTCGCTCGAAGCGGTTGGTTCACGCAAAATTCCCTTATTCTAAAATATGCGTGACGAAAACTTCACGCAAAAACTCAAATTCCAATAATTTGCGTGAATTCCGAGCTCGCTCGAAGATGCGTTTTCACGCAAAAACTCCACATCTCCAAATATGCGTGACGAAAACTTCACGCAAAAACACAGATTCCAATAATTTGCGTGATGACACAAACAGAAAAAGCAAATGCAGGCCTGCAACCGGCTTCGAAACCGATGTATACTGTATTTATCAATTTAATTTTCAATTAATTCATTTTCATAACTGACGAAATAACTGCGTAATAACATGCAGGTTTATTCGTTTATCAAAAAAATAGTGAAGAGGTGAATTTATGAAAACAATGTTAGAGATGATCGAAAACTATGAACAGAAATGCAATCTTATTCTAAAGAAAATAGCAGAACGCAAATTCCCAAAAATAGAGGGGCGTTTAGTAATATCTAATACGACAAAGAATCCTTGTTTTTATAACAGAACAAAAAATCCGATAACAGGTGAGTACACGACGGAATATATTCCCAAAACAAATGTCAAACTCATTTCTCGTTTAGCTGAAAAGAACTATCTAAATCAGTCAGAAAAATTAGCTGTGAAGCGAAAGAAGCAGATGCAAGAACTGCGGAAGGATTT
>CAYFSZ010000063.1:0-3474 GCA_964346085.1 uncultured Mageeibacillus sp.
TCGAAATGTAGCAAAAAGCTACATCGATGGACGGAAACTCAAGAGTTTCTCCCCCAACCCGTACATCGCTCGCCTAACTAACACAAATTCTTGTATAATAACCAAATTGAAAAACCGAATCGAAAGAAATCGGAATACGAACAAAACCAAAACCAAACCCAAAAAGGAAACCAAACTATGACAAAAATTTTATTTATCTGCCACGGGAATATTTGCAGAAGTCCGATGGCGAAATATATTATGAACGATCTTATCCAAAAACATGGTCTAGAAGATGAAATCGAAGTGGAATCACGAGCGACGAGTCGGGAGGAAATTGGTAGCCCTGTATATCCACCGGCAAGGCGCGAATTGGCGAAGCATAACATTATATGTGATGGTCATCAAGCAGAACAAATCACCGAGGAGGAAGCGGAAGAGTATGACCTTCTCATCGTGATGGATCAGAACAATCTTAGAAACATGCGTAGGCTTTTTGGTCATGATTATGATGAAAAAATTCACATGATGATGTCCTTCACGAATACACCGGATGCTGAAGTGGCTGATCCTTGGTACTACGGAAATTTTGATGAAACCTATGCAGATGTATATGACGGCTGCATTGGTATTCTAAAATATTTGGGTTATCTGAAATAATGCTTGCATTTTTGAACTAGTCTGTAAAAATAGTATTAGAAAAAAATGAAATAGAGATGTAACTATTAAATGGATATTCAATTTACAAATGCTGATGTATTACGCGCTTTCCTGTTAACGTTGTTCGCTGGTTTATCAACCGGGCTCGGGGGTCTTTTTGTCCTCAGAAAAAGAGAAATGGACCAGAAATTTCTGGCAACCTCTTTAGGTTTATCCGCAGGTGTGATGATCTATATTTCATTCGTCGAAATGCTAGCTTCTTCATTTTCAAAAATGCAGGATTTGCATGGAGAAAAAGCTGGCGGATGGTACACATTAATCGCATTCTTTGGAGGAATTGCTCTAATCGCAGCAATCGACGCTTTTATTCCAGAGCAAACGAATCCTCATGAAATGCGTGGTTTAGATTATGTTCCAAGCAAAAAAGATCAGGAACAAAAACAAGTCCTTAGCAATGAAGAGCATCAATTACATAAACAAAAAAGCGCCATGTATCGAACAGGGATGCTTTCTATGTTGGCAATTGGCATTCATAATTTCCCGGAAGGAATTGCATCTTTTATCTCGGCATTAGCAGATCCGACACTTGGTGTGAGCATCGCAGTAGCCATCGCAATTCACAACATTCCAGAAGGAATTTCGGTTGCCATTCCGATCAAATTTTCAACAGGTTCAAACAAAAAAGCGATTAACTATGCGTTCCTTTCTGGACTTGCTGAGCCAATTGGAGCAATGATTGGATTCTTTTTCTTAAGACCATTCATAAATGAAACGATGTTAGCGATTGTCTATGCAGTGGTCGCAGGCATCATGGTCTTCATTTCCTTAGATGAACTACTTCCAGCTGCCCAAAGACTGAAAGAACATCATCATAATGCGATGATTGGGTTGGTGCTTGGAATGTTGGTTATGGCGGTAACTTTGCAGTTATTGTAATGATCATGAAAAGTCCAAAGAATAAGCATATAAAAAGCTCGTGAACGAATGAACACGAGCTTTATTCATATAAATATCGAAATCCTAAATCAAGGACAAGAATAATTCAATCAATTTTCCAATCGAAATCCTAAATCAAAGATAGGAATAATTCGATTTGCTCTTCTAAAACTTCCTCGAATTCAGGTGTAAAAGAAACGAGTCCAGTTTCGAACGTCTTTGCATCAAAACCCAATCCATTTCCAATATCACCAATAACTTCCATACCGATGGATTTTGCAAGTGTTACCATATGCCCTCTTGAAGAGGCTGTTTTTCTAGAGCCACCAATTCCGCAGAAAGTGACTTTTGCACCTTTGGAAGCTTTGCCTTCAGCAGGTTTATTTTCAACTAATGGACGGCTTAACCAGTCGAATAAATTTTTGATTAAAGCAGGGGGATAGCCATTATATTCTGGAGTGACCACCCACAAACCATCTGCCGTTATGACATCTTCTCTAACACGTGCAACTGGCTCAGGTGCAGGAAATTCAATATCCTGATTCATGAAAGGAACATCAGAATACTCCAAAAAAGAAACGTCTGCTTTGCCTTCTAATTTGCGAACAATATAATCTGCTAATTGTTGATTGAAAGAGCCAACTCTTGTTGAGCCGACTATCATTAATACTTTTTTCATTGTCATTCACCTCGTTTTTCTTCAAATATCATACAGAAAAAAGAAAACCTTTATGGTACAAAAGATACAAAAACAAAATCAAAATCAAAATTAAGAATCTTCGCCATCTGTGATAGAAGGTGTTTCTTTCACAGCTTTGGTCTGCGTGTTCAAAATTGTTTTTTCAGGAATATAAAATTCATTATGACCCTTAAGTATTTTAATGGTGACAGGAAGCCTAGGACCTTTTTCTCCATCTAAATCGATATAATGAACATCTCCATCTGTTGAATCGATGGTGATTTCTTGAGTAGTAATACACTCTATTGCGTCACTATCTTCAACTTTTCCTGTGATTGCACTCGATACTGCAGCTACACGGGTCGAAAAACTTTTGTTTTTTAGGATAAAAAGATTTGCTTTACCTTGATCAACACTTTCTCCTAATTCAGTAAAACGCCAAATTCCAATATGGTCGGAAAGACACATCATTAAATGATCGACTGAACCTGTGTATTCTCCATCTGCAGAAGTAACTTTTATATCGAAAGTTTCACTCTTTGCCAGTTTTTCAACTGAACTAAATACATACGCCAAAAAACCGAGAGCCGTTTTTCTTTCATTACTAACATCATGTATAGCATTCGGAACTGGACCAAGACTGGCAACTAAAGTGAAAATTTTGTCGTTACAAATCCCAAGATTTAGCTTCTTTGTTTTATTAAATTCATAAGAAGTAATAGCTGCGCGCTTAATTGTCGAAATTCCTAATACAGTCGCTAATAAGTTTCCTGTTCCTGCAGGGACGATGGCAATTTTTGGGCGATATTCATGATTGACGAATCCTGATAATACACCATTGATTGTTCCATCTCCGCCCACAATGACGACGGTATCTAATTTCGAATCAGCAGCTTCTGCGCCGAATATTGCGAGATCTTCCGCGCAAGTTGTTACTTTGACAATGACTTCATCAAAAAAATTTTCCAAATGATTCACGATGACTTTTTGAATATTTACACCCGATTCATTCCCTGATTTCGGGTTAATAATCAACATTGCTTTTCTCATATCCAAATCTCCATTTTGATGCAAGTAATATTCTAATTATACGACAAATCACAAAAAATACGATGAGTGAGAATGTGAAAATTGAGAAAATTTAGAATAACTTAATAATTCAAAGAATGTAAACCGATAACTATCGGTAAGTGATTAAGAAATTATTAAATTTTATCAAA
>CAYFSZ010000063.1:3574-7218 GCA_964346085.1 uncultured Mageeibacillus sp.
CTGGGACAACAGTAGCTCCAACTGCTTTAGAAATAACTGAAGTCAAAGTTGCTGGCGGCACATGGAAATTCGTTGCTTGGACACCAGAATCTGCAGTAGCAGGTACAGATGAATTGAAATTTGTTGGCTCTTGGGAATTCGTGGAAGACCCTGTAGAACCTAGTGAAACAGAAACACAACCTAGTGAAACAGAACCTACAGAAACAGAAACACAACCAACAGAACAAATCACTGTTCCAACAACCAAACCATCAGTTAATGCAACACCAAAAACAGGCGATGCGACGTACTATGGCATGATTGCAATGGTTGCAGTCTCTGCAGCAATTGTCTTAATTGTTGTGAAACGCAAAGTCAGAACAGCGAAATAATTTTTTAGCTGAAAAAACAAATCCTAAAATCCTTCGGATCACAAATCCGGAGGATTTTTTCCTTTTCTACTAAAAATTGTGTTACTCTATTCGATATATAAGATTGTGAGGATGACCATGAAGAAAAAAGTTTTAATTGTTGGTGCCGGAACAGCCGGTCTTTCTGCCGGAATTCGTTTGCAAAGCCAAGGCTATGATGTTGAGATTTTTGAAAAAAATCCACTGCCTGGTGGCAAAATGTATCGTATCGAACAAGAGGGTTTCAAATTCGATGTAGGCCCAACAATTGTGATGATGCCAGAGCTTTACAAAGATGTGTATCGCGCAGCAGGCCTAAACCCAGACGATTATATTGAATTTATCCGTCTAGAACCGATGTATGATGTCTATTTCAAAGACAATCCCTATCGCCACTATTCTTTATCTTCTGATTTGGTACAGCTCAATCAAATGTTAGAAGAAAAAGGTCAAGAAACTTCGGCCGGATTTTATCAATTTTTGAGCTCAATATATGATCGATATTTGGTAGCATTAAATCATTTCATTCGCCGTCCATTTCGCTACAAAAGAGATATGTACAATCCATTCATGATAAAGCAAGCAATGAAGCTGAAAACCTTGAACAGTGCGACAGATATGATGGCGCAGTTTATCCCGGAAGAAGATGTACAACAGATGATGGCATTCCAAACTTTGTATATTGGCGTATCGCCGAACAAAGGACCTTCTCTTTATAACATCATTCCGATGATTGAAATTCTTTATGGGGTCTATATGCTCAAAGGAGGCATGTACGCAATGGCAGCAGGCATGAGCCGCGCTTTCCAAGAACTTGGGGGCAAAATTCATTGTGGCGAAGAAGTGCAAGAAATCCTTATCGAAAATGGAAAAGCCAAAGGACTGCAACTAGGCGATCGTCAAGTTTTCGGGGACTATATCATCAGCAATGCCGATTTCCCATACACCATGACCAAGCTGATTAAGGACAAAAAAACAAGAGGGAAATACACCCCGGAAAAAATCCAAAAGATGGACTATTCTTGTTCTTGCCTGATTTTTTATTGGGGTGTTGAAGGAGAATTTGAAGAATTGCAAACTCATAATTTTATTGTTTGCAAAGACTTAGATGAAAATCTCAACCGCATTTTTGATGGGCGACGTATCGAGGACCCGTCAATTTATTTACATATTCCAAGCAAAGCAGATTCGTCAATGGCTCCAGTTGGTCATTCGAGTTTTTACTTATTGATTCCAGTTTCAGAACTTGGGACTGCGAAGTATGAATATGATGAAGAAAACATCTCTCATTACCGCGAACAGGCATTGCAAACATTAGAAAATTTACCAGGACTAGAGCATCTTCGTGAAAAAATCAAAACAGAAATGATTTATCGACCACAAGATTTCGCTGCAGATTTTTCGGCTTATCGCGGAGCAACATTTGGTTTACAGCCAACTTTGAAACAAAGTAATCATTGGCGTCCACAGTCAAAATCATTGCAATGTGAAGGACTATATTTCACAGGCAGTAGCACACATCCAGGAGCAGGCGTGCCAATCGCTCTTGAAGGCGGCAAAATTTGTGCCGAAGAATTACGTCGTGATGAACCGAGCGATTCATTTAGCTAATTTGCTCAGGAGAGATATTTTTAGCCAAAGTAACATTTGCTTGAGTCTATAAGGCGAATAAGAAGTATAATACAAACATGAAATTGCTACATCAGTCATATTCAAAAAAAGAAATTGAAGCATCATTTGCTGCTTGCCGTTCCATTATGAAAGAGCGAGCAGTGAGTTTTTATGCTGCTTTCAAAAAGTTGCCGGAAGACCGTTTCAAAGCAGTGACAGCGATTTATGGTTTTTGTCGTTATTCAGATGATGTGACAGATTCGCAAACAGAGGCGATTTTTGCGGATGATGACCGCTATATTTCTCATGTTCAAGAATCGTCGACAGATTTAACAGATAAGCAACAAAAATCAGAAGTTCGAACAAAGCTCGACACATTAGAAACGATTATCGAAGAAATTTATGCGGATCGTGCGGATATGCTTTTGACAGAAACAAGCAATGATCCTGAATTCGTTTGGCTGATGGCGTTTATTCTCACAGTCGAAAAATATCATATTCCGAAAGAACCATTTTTGGCGCAAATTAAAGGACAACGACAGGATTTACATTTTTCTGAGCTGAAAACGATGGAAGATTTGATTGAGTATTCCAAGTTAGTTGCTGGTTCTGTTGGCTTGATGCTTCTTCCAATTATTTCGTCTTCCGAACATCATTCCGAAGAATTATCCCTTGTTTGTGAGCAATTGGGAATCGCCATGCAAATCACAAATATTTTACGTGATGTAGGTGAGGATTTAAGGGAAAGAAATCGTCTATATTTACCGCTTGATTTTTTGGAAAAACATGCGGTTACTCGTTCTGAATTATTGGAACTTGCATCGAAGAAAAAACATCATCATGTTTCTGTACCCGAAAATTTCAAATCCTTATGGGAAGAAATCGCGGCAGTTTCTCATCAATATTATCAAGGCTTTCATGAGCATATTCATTGTTTTTTACCAGAAGCAAGATTGCCCTTAATGGCCTCTTCTTTAATCTATCAAGGAATTGAGGATGCCGTTCGTAAAGAAAAATACAATTGTTTTACGAAACGTTGTTATACAGGGCCAGTCGAAAGAGTTTTGCTTTTGAATCGAGCCCAGAAGTTAGTAACAGAACATTAATAGAAAGTAGGGTTACCATGTTAGAGACAATTTACAAGAGAAAATCCGTTCGCCGTTATACTGGTGAAAAAATCTCAGATGATCAACTTGCAGAAATTATCAGAGCAGGCAAAGCGGCAGCAGTTGGTCGTGGCAACTATAAAAATGTGCTGTTTACTGTGATTAATAATCGAAAATATATTGACCAGATGGAAGAAATCGAAGCCGAAATATATGGAAAAGAAGTTCATCCTTTCTTTCATGCGCCGCAACTCATTTTGATTTCAGTCAAACCTATCGCAGAAGAACCTGACAATACAGAATTTGCGAGTGTCGGTTGTATCGCCCAAAATATGCAATTAGCAGCTACTGAATTAGGTGTTGGTTCATGCATGATATGGGGAGCGATTCGAAGAACAGTCACTCCCGAAATGTGTAAGGAATTAGGAATTCCGGAAGGATATTATCCTTGTGGTTCCGTCACTCTAGGTAAAACAAATGACGATTTCGAAGTGAATCAAAATCGCCATGAGATTGAAGTTAACGTACTTGATTAATT
>CAYFSZ010000063.1:7318-8667 GCA_964346085.1 uncultured Mageeibacillus sp.
TTATTCCATCATTTCCAATGAACGCTTGGTGATACGATGCATCGCTTCCATGACTTCTCCGGTGAAACCTTCTTTTTCCAAAAAATTCACGCCTTCGATTGTCGAACCATTCGGCGAACAGATATTATCACGTAACTTCGCTGGATGATCATTGCTTTCTTTCAGCATGGCAGCCGAAGACAAAACAATATCGGCAGCCAATTCGCGAGCTTGACCTTGCGGAATTCCGTCACGAATTGCGCCCTGTAATAAACCTTCGAGCAACATATAAACAATCGCAGGTGAAGATCCAATCAAAGAAGTAATGGCCGGCATTTGCGATTCTTTTATTTCGAAAAAAGAACCAAACGATTCAAAAAATTTCTTCACTTCATTTTTGTCTGTATCTGACATCGATTCAGGAAAACAAGCTGCGGTGGAGGCTTTACCAATCTTAGCTGCAGTGTTTGACATCGCCACAACGAAATTAGAAAAACCAGAATTGACACATGCTTCTAAAGAAGAAAAGCGATAGCCAGGCGTAATCGAAATAACGATTTTTTCCGGCATCAAACGGGACGAGATTTTTTGCAAAACATCTGCATAGTGATATGGCTTCACGCTCAAAACAATGATATTTGCAAAATAGGCGACATCCACTTCTGACTCAGCCGTTTGCACTTGATACGTATTGGCAAAATATTCTCTTTTTTCTGGGTGCGTATCATAAACAATAATATCTTTTGGATTAACGCCTTTGTTTAGACAAAGTCCAGAAACAAACGCTTCTCCCATATTTCCACCACCAATAATTCCAATTTTCATCGTGAACTCCTTATTTTGTAATTTCCTTTAGTCTGCAGATTTTTCATCAACGACATATTGCAACATTAATTCATGCACATCAGGGAAACTTCTTTGCAAAGCGATCGGACGAAAATCTTTTCCGATAAATCCATGATGAGTTTCGCCAGTTGTAATCAGTTTTCCACTTTCTGTTTCAAAAAGCTCATATTGAACCGTCATGCGAACACCCGTATAAGAAACGATTTTCGAATGCACTTCAATTGTTTGCGGAAACTTCGCTGCCATAATATATTTTGCGGATACAGCGGTAACGGGAATGATAATACCTGTCTCCTCGAGACGAGCATAATTTAAGCCGACCCTATCCATAAAAGCCGTTCTTGCTTCTTCAAACCAACGGAAATAATTCGAATGATGAACGATTCCCATCTGATCGGTTTCATAGTATTGAACTTGATGTGTATATTTTGCAATTTTATCCATATTGTACTCCTTATAATATGATTCAGTTTAACATCAGAACATTATTTGGCAAAGAAAGATTTTTTACACGGGTAGATGAG
>CAYFSZ010000064.1:0-2092 GCA_964346085.1 uncultured Mageeibacillus sp.
TGGCTGCCGATGAAGGATTCGAACCCTCACGAACTGAGTCAGAGTCAGGTGTGCTACCATTACACTAATCGGCAGTATTACCCAATGATATTAGCAATCTATTTTGTTTTTCGCAAGAGAATTTACGGAATATTTATATAAATCTGATAGAATAAATATATTAGAATTGTCTGAACAAATTACTAGGAGAATAGATATGAAAAAAGAAAAAACACAAAAACAAAAAGTTTCTTTTGGCTCCGAGTCGAGAATCAAAATTGTCCCATTAGGCGGGTTACGCGAATTCGGAAAAAACATGACAGCTTTTCAATGGGGAAATGACATCATTGTTGTTGATATGGGAATTGGTTTTCCAAGCGAAGAAACACCTGGTGTTGATTTAATTATTCCAGATATAACTTGGCTCAAAAATCAAAAAGACCGTGTTCGTGCGATGTTTTTGACACATGGTCATGAAGATCATATCGGAGCAATCACTTGGTTTATGCGTGAATTCAAAGTCCCCGTTTACGGAACGGCCATGACGATGAAGTTAGTAGAAAACAAAATTAATGATGCTGGTAAGGGTGCTCGTGATCAGGGAAGTGCCATCGAAAATCCAGATTTGCATGTTGTTGAAGATGGTGACCGTATTCGTGCTGGTTGTTTCAATGTAGAATTTGTTCATGTGAACCACAGTATCGCAGATGCTTGCGCCCTACTTATCGAAACACCAATCGGTAAAATTTATCATACTGGGGACTATAAAATTGACTATACGCCTGTGCATGGTGGACCAATTGATTTACATCGAATCGCACAAATCGGTAGCGAAGGAGTTCTCGCCATGTTCGCAGAAAGTTCCAATATCGACATCGATGGTTTTAGTCCTTCCGAGCAAATCGTTGGTGATACGTTTGCAGAACTGTTTGCCAAAATTGAAGGTCGTATTTTTGTCAGTACTTTTTCTTCTAATATTTTTAGAATGCAACAAATTATCACTGCAGCTGAACAATTTGGTCGAAAAGTTGCCATGATTGGACGTAGTATGCTCAATGCTTTTGATGCTGCAAGTTCCCTCGATTATATTAAATATAAGAAAAATACGATTATCGATATAAATGACATTAGTAATTATCCAGCAAATGAGCTGGTCATTATTACAACCGGAACTCAAGGAGAACCGATGTCTGCGCTAACAAGAATTGCTTTTTCACAACATCGTCAAGTTGCAATTGATGAAAAAGATACTGTCTTAATGTCTTCGAGTATGATTCCAGGTAATGAAAAAGCCATCTATCGCGTGATTGATGAGTTATTCAAGCGTGGTGCAAAAGTCATTTATCAAGATTTGGCTGCTATTCATGTATCCGGGCACTGTTATCGTGGCGAAATGGCATTGCTGTTGAATTTGATTAAACCAAAATATTTTATTCCATCACATGGTGAATATCGTCATCTATCTGAACACGCAAAGCTCGCTCAAGATTTCGGCATTCCTAAAGAGAATATCTTTGTCATGAAAAACGGAGATATTCTTGAGCTGAATAATCAGCACGCTGAAATCGTTGGATTTACTGAAGCTGATGGCGTCTTGATCGACGGTTCAACTGTCGGTGATATCGATGATTTAGTTATCCGTGATCGTTTGGTTCTTGCAGATGATGGTGTTGTCGCAATTGCTTTGGCAATTGATGTAGATACAAATCGTTTGGCTGCTCCTCCAAGCATTAACACCAAAGGTTTTATCTATGAGGCAGAAACCGGAAATGTCATTCAAGCTTGCAATTTACAAATTGAACGTTTTGTTGATAAGGGAAATAATAAGAAGAATAAAGATTTGACTTTGAAAGAAAGAATCGATTCCGGGCAGCTTTATCAGCAAATTAGACAGATTTTATTTGAACAAACAAAACGTCGTCCAATACTTTTGATTTCTACGATTGAAGTGTAGCCAGTAATAGGGTTGTGATTGTGATTGGGTTGTCATTTTTAGTGGCAACCCTTTTTTTGTTCTACTTCAGTAGGTTGAGAGAGCGAAGCGGATCCTATCAATTGCACGGGTTTTTGGGAGTTTAGTGGTTTACCCGTGTATGCTGTTGCACGGGTTTTT
>CAYFSZ010000064.1:2192-8259 GCA_964346085.1 uncultured Mageeibacillus sp.
ACCCGTGTAAACCACTGCACGGGTTTTTCGCACATTCTCCGTCCACCCGTGTAAACCACTGCACGGGTTTTTCGCACATTCTCCGTCCACCCGTGTAAAACACAAGAAAACAGCCACCAGAATTTACTTCGCTGGCTGTTTGTTAACTCAAATTATCAAAAACGACAAAAAACTCTCTAATGACCCCTAAACACGCTGATGACATCGCTAATCGCTTTGATTCTTCCAATCAATTTCTCAAGTTCTACATTGTCCGTAATCTTGATTGTTAATAAAAAGTTCGCTGTCATATCATTTGCAGATTGCATTTGCCCAGATACAATCGTGAAATTTTCTTCTGCAATAACATGAGAAATATCCGCAAGTAGACTTGGTCTATCATGACTGATGATTCTTAAGTCGATATAAACACCTGCCTTCTTGCTTCCCGTCCAAGTGACATCTATTAACCGAGATGCTCTTTCTGCATCTTCTGGAGAGTGATCACTTTTTTCAAGAAGACTCTGAATATTTGGACAGTTTGTACGGTGAACGCTAACACCGACCCCACGCGTAATATAACCAATTATTGAATCCCCAGGAACTGGGCTACAACAACGTGCCAACTTGACAAGAACATTATCTAAACCAGTGACAGTGACGCCAGGATCATTCTTTCTAGCTTTTTCAATCTTTTCTTGTTTTGCTTCAGAGCGAGCTTGTTTAATCAAGTCCTCTTTAGTCAAAATACTGTCTGGACTATAAACAACATCGCCCTTGCTCGTAATTCGATAACCAAGTTTACTTCTTTCTTCTTCTGGCAGTTCCTTGATATAGTTATTTTTTAAGCGAGGAACGATCTTGCCAGCTGAAACGCCACCATAACCAATCGCTGCGTATAAGTCTTCGATTTTTACAAAAGAAAGATTTTGTAAAATACTATCATAGTAAACTTTTTGGAGAAGTTGTGATGGTTTGAAACCGATTTTTTCGATTTCACGTTCCAACATGTCTCTGCCTCGCACCTCATTTTCATCACGCATTTGCTTTTTGAACCAGTTACGGATTTTGGATTTCGCAGAGGTTGTGGCAACAAAATTTAACCAGTCACGACTTGGACCTTGCACCTTATCAGATGTCAAGATTTCAACAATATCACCACTATGTAATTTATAATGCAAAGGAACCATACGACCATTGACCCTCGCACCATACATCGAATTTCCTATTTCACTATGAATTTGATAAGCAAAATCGATAGGACAGGAACCAACTGTCAGAGAACGCACCTCTCCTTTCGGTGTAAAAACAAAAACTTCATCAAGAACAAGACCTGTTTTGAGAAGATCCATGAAATCAGAAGCATCATTCATGTCTTTTTGCCATTCGAGTAACTGGCGAAGCCATGTTAACTTTGCTTCCATTTCCTCATCTTGTTTACCAGATTTTTTGCCTTCTTTGTAAAGCCAATGTGCAGCAATTCCATATTCTGCAGTACGGTGCATTTTATGAGTTCGTATTTGCACCTCAAAAGGAACTCCTTCTGGCCCGATGACAGTTGAATGTAATGATTGATACATATTAACTTTTGGCATCGCAATATAATCCTTGAATCGACCAGGCATCGGTTTATAGAGTTCATGAACTAAACCAAGAACGGCGTAACAATCTCCAACAGTCGGAACGATTACGCGTGTCGCAAATAAGTCGTAAATTTCATCCAGCTTCTTATGCTGCGATGTCATTTTTTTGTAAATACTATAGAAATGTTTTGGGCGACCTTCAATTTCAGCTTCAATCCCCATCTCAGAAATTTTCGTATTCATTTCCGAAACGATTTTCTCGAGATAATTTTCGCGCTCTGAACGTTTTTGCGAAATGGCACCAACTAATTCATAGTAAGAATCTGGGTCCAAATAGCGTAGGCAAATATCTTCCAATTCCCATTTGATTTTATAAATCCCCAAGCGGTGAGCTAAAGGCGCATAAATATCCAACGTTTCTTGGGCTTTTTCTTTCTGTTTTGCAGGCGTCATGAAACGAATCGTGCGCATATTATGCAAACGGTCTGCAAGCT
Organism: uncultured Mageeibacillus sp.; assembly: GCA_964346085.1. Taxonomy (GTDB): domain Bacteria; phylum Bacillota; class Clostridia; order Saccharofermentanales; family DTU023; genus UBA5436. The sequence continues at coordinate 4,249 of CAYFSZ010000064.1, forward strand.
TTATTAAAACCACACGAATATCTTCCGCCATGGACAAAAACATTTTGCGGAAATTCTCTGCTTGTACTTCTTCTTTGGAAGAAAAATGGATTTTGTTTAACTTTGTCACGCCATCAACGAGCAGAGCCACATCCGAACCAAATCGTGCTTTGATATCTTCTAAACTATATTGTGTATCTTCCGCAACATCATGCAAAAGCGAAGCTATCAATGTATCTTGATCCACCTCAATGTCAATCAAAATTTCCATTGTTGCCACTGGGTGAATAATATATTCTTCGCCCGTTGCACGTTTTTGACCTTCATGAGCTTCCTTGGCAAATTCATAAGCAGCCCAAATTTTATCTCCTGATTCCATTCCGGAATAGGAGATAAATTGTTCAATCAATTGTTTGACTTTTTGATCCTCTATCGAGTATTTTTCAGAATCCGGAATTATCAGATTCTCTTTCATTGCGTCATTCGGCATGAATTAAATCAACTCCTGTGTAAGTAACGTTTGCCATGTATCCGTTTTTTCTAAATCTGAGATATGCTCTTTTATCTCCATATCGCTAGAGCAAATATTATGCGCATCAATATCTTGCCAAGATACCCATCCTGCTTCTTCAAACATCGCAAAAATTCTTTTTAGAATAAAAGGATTAATGAACAATTTCAATTCTCTAGCAATTACTCTCGCTAATATAGTGATATTAAACCCTTTTTCTAAATCTGTATAGTATTGTTCAATAAATTTGATGACAGATTGTATTTGTTCAACAGTCACTTGGAATTGATTGATTGGAATCGCATACATTTGACTAATGTTTTGTATGTCTTGCGGATTGACCGAGTATAACTCTTCAATTCTGGATGCCTCATCCCAAATCATGCTGTTCAAATTTGAAACTCGCCAATCAAGAACTTGTAATTGAGAGGAAAAACGTCCATTCCATTGCTGCCAATTCAGATTCACGAGCAAGTCAACCTTATCATTTTGTTTAAAAAGTCTAGAAAACTCTTGTGCATTAAAAGCAATTGCTGAGATAGAACGTTGATTTTCTAGACGCAAAGTCAAGCTAATATGTCGACCTTGTCCGACTTCTCTCCATTGTTCAATGATTAAATTACGTAAAAGAAAACATGGCTTCTCATTTTTTTGTCCATAAGGTTCAAATCTGGTTAATTCTTCCGCAAATCGGTCATTAATCATATCATGAGGCAAATCAAAATGATATTGATAAGATTCGAGATCTGATTTTCGAATCGGATTCGCTTTCGCATAAGCCAAAACCTGATTTCTAAAATCGTTATATTGATTCTCCGATACAGTTACACCCGCAGCTTGCAGATGGCCACCATATGTTTCTGTCAATTCACCTGCACTTGAAATCGCAGCCAAAATATCGAAAGCCCCGATGCTTCTAGCAGAGCCTTTGAACGAACCATCCGACCCTGCAAATGTAATCACCGGAACTGAATATTTCTCCATCAGACGCGAACTGACAATCCCAGTAATTCCGGAATGCCAATCTTGATTTGCGACAATGATAATATGTTTTCTTTCATCAATCGGCATCGCTTCAATTTGAGAAACTGCCTCTGCGAAAATTTCCTGTTCTAATTCTTTGCGATGATTGTTGAGATTTTCTAATTCGTCAATGTATGTTTCGATTTCATTTGCATCATCCGATAAAAGCAATTGAATGGCTGGATTGAGCTCACCCATTCTTCCTGCAGCATTCAGACGTGGCCCAATAGAAAAACCAAAAGTTGATGCTTCGATATTTCCATGTGAACAAAATCTGTCGATTAACATACGCAGTCCAAGAGGGGCTTTTTCTTTAAAAACAGCCGTCGCCAAAGCAACAATCACTCTGTTTTCATTCTCGAGCGGCATGGAATCTGCTACTGTACCTACTGCAGCTAAACAAAGCGCAAATGATAAATCGATATCATCTCTTTGTAAATAAGTGACGAGGCCTTGCGCCAATTTAAATGCAACACCTGCTCCTGCCAAACCAGCAAAAGGATATTGATCGCACTCAACTTGTGGGTTGATGAGGGCGAGGGCATTTCTTGACCATAACACATCTGGTTGATGATGATCTGTCACAATGACTTTGATATCATTTTGCATCAAAGCATTTATTTCATCGAAACTATTTATTCCGCAGTCAACTGTCAGTACTAAATCTGGTTGCAATGCAAATACTTGTTCTAGCACTTTTTCGGATAGTCCATAACCATCTTCTAAACGATCTGGAATAAAGTAAGAAACGCGCGCATTCAACAGACGCAATAATCGCACCATAATCGCGGTCGATGTCAAACCATCACAATCATAATCTCCAAAAACCAAAATATGTTCATCGTTTGAAATCGCTTGTGCAATGATTTCACAAGCTAGTTCCATTTGTTGGAACTGAAATGGATTCTCGAATTCTCCATCAGCTGGGAATAGAAAATTATCTTTTTCCCAATCTTCATAGAGTCCTTTGGCTTCTAGTAATGCATTATAATAGGCGTCTATCTTCAAATCTTCAGTATCAAATTCCGTCTGCTCAAGCTGCTCATTGAACGCTTGTGTCATCGGATTTTGATACCATTTTCTTTTTTCTAATACATTCTCTTTAATAAATAACACTTCTTTCAAATTTTTATTTCTGTACTAATTTTAGCACAGAGTGGATTTTCATTTCAGTAGAGTTGTTACGTTTTTGAGAAATACGGAAAAAGATCTAAGGTTGTTGGCGATAGATTTACGTTTTTTGCTAAATCACACATAAACAAGAATTCACAGCAAAAGATATGGCAAAAATAAAAAAGGTTGAGCATTTACCCAACCTTTACATTCAGTATTTAGAAACTACGATTAACGTTTGCGTTTACGTGCAGCTTCAGATTTTCTTTTACGCTTAACGCTTGGCTTTTCGTAGTGCTCGCGTTTACGAACTTCAGCGAGAACTCCAGATCTTGCGCAAGAACGTTTAAAACGTCTAAGAGCACTGTCTAGGGATTCGTTCTCTTTAACCCTGATTTCTGTCATTAACTTATCTCACTCCCCTCGCAGTGGTTTCAATATGTTTAGTATTCTAACAATATCTTTATGAAATGACAAGCGTTTAATTTGCACTGTATTTTCTCTTATTTTTTCTGTTTTACAGGAGCTTAAAAATTCTAACATAATAATTTAGGTATAGATATTTTAACTATTTTGTTTTCAATTTCAAGAAATTCTTAATAATTTTGTTAATTTACGTGGTCTACACAACGCGAATTTAGTGTATATTCAATTTATAAACATCTCATTAAAAATTATCGGAGAATAATGATGAGCAAAAATCAAAATAGAAATTCAATTTTTTCAAACATAACCCATGATGAACTTATTGTATTAAAAGAAAATCTGATCTACACAACGAAAGTGTTTAATAAGAATGAGCTAATCATTAAAATTGGGGATAACATTGATTTCATTGGCTTGGTTCACACTGGGAAAGCCGCTGTAGAGTATTGCGATTTTCGTGGTGATAATAATGTATTGTACTTTATCCCTGCTGGTGATACATTTGCCGAAGTTTTTGCTTTTAATGCGAACAAAACGTCAATCGCCAATGTCCGTGCATTGGAAGAGTCTACAATACTTTTCGTCAATCGAGATAGCTTAATTGATTTTTGTAGTCAACATCCTCAATCTTTTAACAAAATTATTTATAATCTGATTGAAAATCTCGCAGGTAAAAATCTCATGCTTTCTGAAAAAACATTCCACGCTGGAGTCAAAACAATGCGCGGGAAAATTCTATCCCTCCTCTATTCATTCCGTTTGAAGCAGAATAAGAATATCGTGACTTTACCTTTTAACCGCCAAGAAATGGCTGATTATCTTGGTGTCGACCGTTCTGCTTTATCCAAAGAATTATGCGTTATGAAAAAAGAAGGCATTCTTAAATTCGAACATAATGTTTTTGAGGTTATTCAGTAAATTTCTCCAAATAGATTTTCGATGAAGTACGGCTTAGGGCT